>CAKZYL010000298.1 GCA_937884705.1 uncultured Roseovarius sp.
GTGCATCCCACCCATGATCTATCGTTCGCGCTTTTGCAGTCGGAGATCGGGTTTGCCTGCACCATGCAGTTTGCCAACCACGTCGACGCGGCAACCTCCGCCGCGATTTTTGTCAAAAAGACCGCATCGCGCCAGGTCACCGTGAATGTCGGGTTTCCCGATCACACATCCGACCGCAATTACGTTCAGGCCAGCGTGGCCGCTGAGGCGAACCTTACCCAATGACAATGCGCGAAACACATACCCACGCAGCGATGCGCAGGCTGATCAGAACCGCACAGTGGCAAAGACACATCGAGGTGAGGTTGACATGTTAAAGAGCGCTTTGCACTGGCTGAAAGGCACGCGTCCGGGCCAGATCACCTTTGATGAAATCAAATCTTGGGTCGGAAAAGAAGACGCTGTCATCCTTGAAATCGGCGCGAATGATGGCACGGATACCAAGCGCTTTGCCGAGACCTTTCCGCAGGCCAGAATTTTTGCGTTTGAGCCTGATCCTCGTGCGGCTGAGCGGTGGCAAGCCCAGGTCCAAAGCCCCAACGTGACATTGGTACAGACTGCGATTGGCAACTCAAACGGCACGGTCACCTTTCACCAAAGCGATGGCGACGTTCAAGACGGCCCGCAGACAGGCTGGGATCTGTCAGGCTCTATTCGCGCTCCCAAAGACCATTTGAAACGCCATCCCCACATCAATTTTGACCAAACTCTGGACGTGCCCATCAGCACGCTGGATCGTTGGGCCGAGGACAACAATATCGGCGAAATTGATTTTATCTGGGCCGATGTACAGGGCGCTGAAAACGATCTGATCCTGGGTGCACAAAAGACGCTGTCGCGGACGCGGCTCTTCTACACGGAGTACGACAATCGCGAGATGTATGAAGGCCAATGGTCGCTTCAGACCATCTCGGAAAACCTCAAGGATCACACACTCATCGCGCGTTGGAAAAACGATGCGCTGTTTCAGCTCAAATCGGCAGGTAAACGATGACGCGGTGCCAAAAGCCAAGGCGGATTGGAGCGGCTCCTTTGATGGCAGCGACGCTTCTCGCGCTCTCAGCCTGTTCCACTGCGGCACCCAGCGCGGACAAGCTGGAACTGGCCACGATCTATCCATGGAACGAGATCCCAAAAAGCACTCCGCGCGAACTGGTCGATGGCTTCGACAGGTTCTGCATCAACTCGCCTAAGGGCACAGCCGCCAAAGAAACCGTCCTGCGGAATGCAGGCTACGTGCCCACAAATACGACGTCCGGCAAAGCACGTCAGCTGTTCCTGATCGACAATCAGCTGCCTGCCATCGCGATTAGCCAGACCATGTGCATCGCTCGCGCCACTGCGCGCAGCGGACAGAACAATGCCGTGAACCGCTATATCGCCGACACGTTTCCTGAGGCGGCCCCGATGGATCCAGGCCAGCTGACCGTGGATGTCGAACAGGCGTGGTCCATCCCCGGCGGCATCCTCGCCACCGCGCGCAACCGGTGGATCGGCAACCGCTCAAGCTATTCCGTCATCTTGTTCCAGCCAGAGGGCGCAGTATGAAAACGGCGACCACCATAGCCTCTCTGGCACTGACGGCACCCGCGCTGGCTGAGCCAAGGGCCATGGACCAATTCGAAAACATGTGGGCGGCCTACACGAACTGGTGCGCAACTGTCGTCAATGACACAGAGACGTTTTATCAAAACCTCGATTTTCTTTCGGCAGGTCATGCGATTTCACTGACACCAAGCTCAAACGGCGACGTGATCGACCTGAAAATCCTCCGCGATGTGTTCCTGTTTTCCTTGCATGTGGGGCATGTCGGCGGACGCACGTTCATGTCTTGCGGTGTGACGTCAGACAATCTCTCGTTAGAAGAGAGCGTCCTGGTAAACATCGTTGAGAACACGCTGCCCAACAAGCTGACGGACGGCGAACTTGTCGGCGGCAGTGTCATGGTGACTGAGATGTTCCGCCAAAACGGTCAGATCCAAGGCGGCGACCCGTATGAGGACCATCATTACTTCGTTGATGGCGCGGTTCCGGGCCTCGACACCGTGACGTTCATCCAAGTGTCAGGGGGATGGTACTCGATCTATTTCCACCACGTTTTTGAAGGGCGCGTGGGCCTTCCCGCCAGCACGCCCGCAGCAATCAAGCGAATTCCATAATGCAAGACGCAAATCCAACACCGCAAAAGGAGCCAAAGTAAATGGCAGTCCTCGTTGACGAAAACACCAAAGTCATCTGCCAGGGCCTCACCGGCA
>CAKZYL010000299.1 GCA_937884705.1 uncultured Roseovarius sp.
TGCCGGGCGCAATTACGCTAGGACCGGAAGAGGAGCTTTGGGAATTTACCCCGCGTGCAGCATGGACGGCTGCCCGTTATACGCTTGTTGTTGACGAACGGTTGGAGGATTTAGCGGGCAATCGGCCCGGGCGGCTTTTTGACAGGCCTTCAAACCAAGCGCCGTCGCCTTGGATGCAAAGCTTGGGCGTTACTCCGAAGGCTCAGGTGAAACCATGAAAATGTTCGATGCTTGATCGCTTCTTTCAAAATTGGGCCTACGCCGCCCCACCATTCGCTCTGCTCGTTCTAGGGTTGTATCCCTTTATCGGGCCAACGATAGAGCTGTCCGTTTTCCTGTCATTGCCGATCTATATGGTCCACCAATTTGAAGAGCATGACAACAACCGGTTTGCCGCTTACCTGAATGAGATGATGGGCAAAGACAAGCGCGGGCTGGCGCCACGTGACATCTGGATCATCAACGTCGTATTCGTCTGGTTCTTTATCTTGGCCGTATTTTATCTGTCTGTCTCGAACCCGTCCTGGGGTGTCTTGGCTGCCTATTTGCTAGCCATCAACGGATTTTTACACATTGTTTGGGCGATCAAGTTTCGCACATACAATCCGGGACTCTGGACAGCTGTTTTTCTTTTCGTTCCCTGTGTGATCTGGATTTTTCGAGAGGTGCCCGCACATATTGCGATCCACGCCATTGCGGCCTTGGTTGTGATTGTATTGCACGCTGCAATCATGGTCTTGGCCAGACGCGCTGCCTAGAGACAAGGCCGGAGGGGGATCACGTCGCGAACACAAGCCCTTTGAGACAATTCAACATTGATTGAACCTTGTCAGTGCGGTGGACGTCAACGTGCGTTACGAGCCAGCTTTCAACTTGCCAGTCCGGTATTGCAGGCACAATTTGTTCTAGATCCGGAAGAGTTCTTGCGTAAGACACCGGCATAAAGCCAATACCTTCTCCACTGCGCAACGCGTCTTCGAGAACTTTTGGATTTGCGGACACAAGCACCAACTGTTCTGGATCTACATTCCTTGCAAGCCAGACCTCGAAAGGGGCTGCGCTGTGCGCGTCCGGATTTCCGACCAAAGCGTGACCAGTCAGGTCTTGCCCTTGCGGCCTGCCGTGGCGGTCAATGTAAGTGCGGTGGGCAAACAAGGCGAAATCAAGCGTGCAGAATGGCTGCACGATGTAGTCCGCGTTGGTTGCCTTGGATCCGACGCGCAAGGAGACATGCGCTTCGGCCCATTCCAGACGCGCCAACGCATCTCCGGTTGTCACGCGCACCCGCGTCTTTGGATGACGGCGACGAAACTCCAGTATGGCGGGTAAAATCAAGTCCGTCATAGGAAAGAGCGTGGCAACGATAACCTCTCCCTCGACATCGGCGTTCTGCACCCGCATCCTGCCAAAGAAATCTTCGAGCATGTTATAAGAGCGCTCGGCAATCTCCATGAACTCACGCCCCGCATCGGTCAGTTCGTAGCCGCGCCGGTGACGCAAAAACAGGCGTGTCCCGATTTCCGCCTCAAGCGCATCAATGTGTCGGTTCACAGTTGCGCGGTGCACCCCAAGCTCTAGTGCCGCCTTGCTGACAGTGCCTGAGCGCGCCACACCATAGGCGGTTTGAATTTCAGTCCAGTGGTCCATCTTGGCCTCCTGAAGCGTATTTATGTGGCCTCATGTGCATTGAAAGTCCCTCTTTGTCGCATGAGCGCGCATCCAATGCGCTTTTGGTGGTGTTGAGGCGCTACTGGCAGACGGCTACATCCAATCTAGTCGACAGAGGAGCCACGATATGAAAACCCTCGCGTTTGCAGCGTCAAACCATAGCCAGTCAATTAATGGGGCGTTGGTAGAGTATGCCGCTGCACGGTTAAAAAAGCTCTCGCCCAGCATCGAAATCGAGTTCATCGATATCAACGACTACGAAATGCCTATTTACTCGATAGATCGGGAAAAGTCTGATGGTGTGCATCCGCTTGCCCAAACGCTCTTTGATAAGATCGGCGCAGCAGACGCGCTTATCGTCTCTTTCGCGGAGTATAACGGCTACGTTACCGCAGCTTGGAAAAACATCTATGATTGGATGAGCCGGATCGACCAGAAGGTGTGGCAGGACAAGCCGATCGTCTTGCTTGCCGCAACGCCTGGCCCGCGCGCAGGCGCCAATGTGCTTCAGACGCAAGAGTTTACCGCCCCGTTTTTTGGCATGGACATCAAAGGCAAGTACGGCGTTGGCCTGTGGCGTGAGGCCT
>CAKZYL010000300.1 GCA_937884705.1 uncultured Roseovarius sp.
TTTTCGATGTTGTAAGGGGGATATGTCGGCTGGTTGATTTCGGTGGTCAGGACACGATCCATCATGTCCGCAATCTGGTCAAAGCCGATAGTTGCACGGTACAAAGGTGCAAGATCAAAGTTTCGCATGGGTCATCCTCCGTTGAGCGATAACTATGTTTTGCCTTCCCAATCTGGGACAGGCGTGACTTTATCGGCCCGCTCAGCAGCGCCGATGATTGAAAGATGGGGAGCATTTTTGGGGGTTTCAAGACCCGCCAACAGTGGAAAATTTGGCGCCCCCAACATTGCGTGTCTTGCCCACGCCGCGCAGAGTACCCACGGACTCAAAGCGTGCGCCCGGAGACGCCGCCGTCGGCAGAGCGCGCAGATCGCGCTTCAGTTGCTCAACGATCGTCGGAAGCTCCATGCCCCAGGCGGCCGTGAACTCACCCTCTTCTACCGGGCCTCCACTGATCAGCGACAAGATCCGAGCACGGCGACCATCCTTGTAGAACACCGGCGCGCCGGAGGTCCCGAACGTGATCGAACAGTCAAATCCGTAAAGGTCTTGGTAATCCCAAACCAATCCGCAATCACGCTGCCAAGACAGAGCCGCATCGCGCCCCCTCCCGTAGGAAACAACACTCACCCGATCACCGGTGCGCGGGGCCTCGTGAAGCAGAAAGGGCGCCGCCGTGGTCGACAAAATCGGTTGGGCAAGCTCTATCAGGCCCACATCATTGCGGACACGTTCGTTGGAGATACTCGCCTTCGGGTTATAACCCTTGGCCGAGACGACACGCGCGGCCTGTCTCTCTGCCACCGCAACCCCATCGCGCAGACCTGCCCGAAAGCGGATCGCCTCCGGCGGGAGGAGTTGGTCCTTGGCATCATAGAGACAATGCGCGGCGGTAAGGACGAGGTTGGTTGCGATCAGCACCCCGGTACAAAAGCCCGTCCCCGCCAAATCAACGCGGCCCACGGCCTCCCACCCAAAGAGATCATCGCGGTCTGTCAGGCGGACAAAATCGCTTGCCACCGCTGTGGTTGGCAGAGCTGCCAGACCCACGGCCAGCACATAGGCCCGCAATGTCACAACCATGCGCCTCATTGTGTTTTTATGAACTTAGCCCCGGTGTCCCGGCGCTCACCCGCGCCGATCATCTTGGGTGCAGAGGTTTGGAACGTGCCCTGCCCTGCCTCAAGCGCATTCAGCAGGTCATCCAATGGTTTCTGAAGCTGTGTGCCAAGAGAGACCTTCTGACCCTTCACTTCCGCCATAGCGGACACCACCGACACAACACGCGGTGCGCCCGATTCAAACGAAAAGATCGGCGCGCCGGAGGAGCCGAAATTGACGTCGCAGGACATGACCAAAACGCCTTCCTGACGCGCCATGACATCGCACACTTCCTGCAGGGAGGGCGCATCGGCGCGGTCGCGGCCGTAGCTCACCACACCAATCTCCTGACCTTTCCGCGGGCGTTTATCAGTTTGAAACGGGATCACTTGCGTGTTCTGGATCGGATGATGCAGCTCGAGCAGGGCAAGATCGTTTCGCACCCGGTCAGAGGTGACCGCAGCATGGTAATCGTAAGCCGGGTGCGTCACAGCCCGACGAATATTCCGATAGGCCAAAGCCCGGCCATTTCTCCAGCCCGCCAGAAATTCAATTTTGGCATGGTCAATCCGCTGACCTGTTGTTTTGTCATAAAGACAATGGGCCGCGGTCAGCACCAGATCGGGCGCGATCAACGCGCCGGTGCAAAAGCCACGCCCGTCGATATCGAGCTTTCCAACGGCTTCCCACCCGCGGCTGTCATCACCGGTATCGAGGCGCTTCAACGCCGTGTCGGACAACGCCGGACTTGCCAGCGAAAGGGCGACGGTCAGGGCTGCAAACGCACGAAACATGGGTTCTCCAACATCAGTTGATGCATCGCTATTGTGCGTTTGAGACAAAATTTTGGCGCATATATGACCATTGCCTCCTCGCGCCATGTTACGGATGTTTTACAAACAAGTGAGTTTGGAAACTGCAGATGCAGGCTATGTTAGAACGATGAAACGCGTATTGACCCTTCTTTTCTTCGGATTTCTTGCAGCGCCTGCTTCGGCTCATGATCCAACCGTAGTCGATGTCAAAGTCGAACAGGTCGGCATGCTGTGGAACATTCACGTGACCGTTGCCCATGAGGATACAGGCTGGGATCATTTTGCGGATGGTTGGGAGGTGCAGGATGTCAACGGCACTGTGCTGGCCTATCGCAAGCTCATGCATCCGCATGTCAATGAACAACCCTTTACGCGGTCACTGAGCGGTGTTGTGATCCCAGACGGCACAAGAGAGATCTTTGTCAGAGGCCACTGTAATGTCGGTGGCTGGTCAACCGACTTGATCAAAATCGACCTATCCAGATAGGTCGCAACCGCTTTTCCGATCGCACTAGCGTCGCCCTTCGCGCAGCCAACCGGCGATGACAAGCGCCGACGCAAGCAGCAAGACAAGCCACGCGGGCAACAGGGGCAATTGCATGACGGCTCGGGTTTCATAAGCACCTCGCGGCGTCAGCCCGATCCAACCACGGCCAAGTGCGGGGCGCCCGGGCCGCACGGATCTCAGTCGGGGCACGCCATTTTCCAATGCCATCGCACCACCACCTGTGGCGGCCATGACATCCGCCAATGGCTCCGCGCTGGCGATGGTCTCTTCAAACTCAACAGGGGACGAAGGTCCAAGGCCGATCACCGCGTTCAGGTCACCGTTTGCAATTCGATAGAGCCCAAGCTCTGCGCCAGTGTAAACCGTCTCAAAACGGCCGGGGTTGAGCTCTTCCAGCTCCATTTCCAGCACCTCGCCCGAGGGTGTCGTAATCGTGACAGGGCCAATGGTCTCGGTCAGAGAGCGCCGGATGATACGCATTTCCTGGCCAGTGGCCTCTGCCCAAAGAGCCTCTTCTTCAAGCTCAGGCTCTTTCATCATCCAATGGGCCAGGCGGCGCAGCAGCTCAAGCTGAGGCCCGCCGCCTTCATAGCCGCGGTTCCAAAGCCATGCGTGATCCGAGGCCAAAAGCGCCACGCGACCCTCTCCTACGCGATCGAGTATCAGAAGCGGGTTGTCCTCAGCGCCTGTCATGACAACGTCGCCCATCACATCGCTGACCTCGATGTGGCGATGCCACCGGCCCCAGGTTTCCGTTTCCTCTTGCGACAAGCCAGAGGTCACAGGGTGGCGCTCTCCCAGATCTGTGACGCTTGGCAAGTAGCGCTGTTCGATGACACGGGCCGTCGGGCGCGCCGGTATGATCGACTCTAGCGGCGTTCGATAGAGGCTCTCAGCACTGGCAAAATCCGGACCGGCGGCGATCAGAACCGCGCCGCCATTTTCCACGTAATTGCGCACGTTATCGAGATAGACGGACGGCAAGATCCCCCGGCGCTTGTAGCGGTCAAAGATGATCAGATCGAAGTCTTCAATCTTCTCCAAGAAAAGCTCCCGTGTCGGGAAGGCAATCAAAGACAGCTCTCGCACCGGCACCCCGTCTTGCTTCTCCGGTGGGCGCAGGATCGTGAAATGCACCAGGTCCACCGAGCTATCTGATTTCAAAAGGTTGCGCCATGTGCGTCCACCGGGATGGGGCTCACCCGAGACCAAAAGCACCGAAAGCCTGTCACGAACACCGTTGATCTGGACGATGGCCGCATTGTTGCGATCTGTAAGCTCTCCATCCGCGACGGGCGTGCTGAACTGCAGCACATTGCGGCCGCCATGGGGCAGCACAACCGGCAGTTCGATCCCCTGATCGAGCGGAACCTGAAAGCGTTGCGGCGTATCGCCATCAATGGAAATGTCGACGGGCACGGTCGTAACTCCGGGGGGCGCATTGCCCACATCCGTGATGCGCAACGTCATGGAAATCTCTTCGTCAAGGATGCCAAAGGCTGGGGCAATTTCCACCACCACGCGGCGATCCCAATCGCCCTCGCGACCGGTATGCAGAAGGTGCAACGGCGCAGGAATGTCTGGCGCGCGCTCAATGTCATGGAGCCGCCCATCAGAAAGCACGACAACGCCTGCAATGCGCGCACTTGGTTCTTCGGCCAGTGCTTCTGAGAGCGCCGTCATCAATTGGGTGCCGGTGTTATCAATGCCGTCAGCCACCGTGACACGACGCAACTCCGTATTGTCCCTCGCTTCAATTTTGGCCGCCAATTCAGCTGCGGCCTCAACGGTGACTTCGGCCCTGTCGCCCAAGGACTGGCTGGCGCTTTGATCCTCAACCATAACCACAATGTCGGTCAGTGGTTCACGCTCTTCCTGTTGGTAGACCGGGCTTGTAAGCGCTGCCAGGACAACCAGCCCGGCCAGACCTCGAAACGCCCAGCCAGAAAGCCCGCGTAGAACAGCCAAAGCGATACCGGCCATCAGCACACCGCCTAAGGCCGCGATCATCCACCACGGCAGGAGCGGATCAAAGAGGATCGTCGTGCTCATTGTCCAAGCCTGTCGAGCAGGGCCGGGACATGCACCTGATCGGACTTATAATTGCCCGTCAAAACATGCATCACCAGGTTGACGCCAAAGCGGTATGCAATCTCGCGTTGCCGCTCACCAGCAAACCCTCGGCCAATCGGGAACATGGGGTTGCCAGTTGTGTCAGTGGCCCAGGCCGCGGCCCAATCATTGCCGCCGATGACCACCGGCGTGACATTGTCATTGAGGTTGCGGAAAGGCATGCCCTCCACTTGTTCGGCATCCGCCGGTGCAGCCTCAACCCAGACCTGACGGCCTGAGAAACGACCTGGAAAATCCTGCAACAGGTAGAAGGTTCGCGTGAGAACATGATCCTCGGGGATCGGTTCCAACGGTGGAATATCAAGCGCGCGTGCCAAGCGTTGCAGCTTTTGCCCGTTAGGAGAGGACGCGCCAAACCCCGCGACATTGGCGTCCCGCGTGTCAAAAAGGATCATGCCACCTGTGCGCAGATATGCGTTGAGCTTGGTGTAAGCCTCTGCCGAAGGAATGGGTTGTTCGGGCGTGACCGGCCAGTAGAGAAATGGATAAACCGACAGATCGTCCGTTTCTAGGTTGACGCCGATCGGCTCAGACGGCTCCACCGATGTCCGGAAAAACAGCGTTTCCCCCAAGCCGCGCATCCCTGCCTCGGCCGTTTGGTCAACACTGTCCACACTGGTCAGTACGTGCGCCAGCACCACCTCAGATGTGGCCAGCGCCGGTTTATCCTGGGCATCTGCAGGCGTGCTAATCATCAACCCAGCCAAGACAAGCGCCGCCGCCCGCACGGGCATAAGCCGCCCCGACAGCGCGAGAGAGGCCACGATATCAGCGATCAACAACAGCATTGCTCCGGCCAGAAGCCATCCACCCAGTGGTGCTTCGTTCGGACGGGCAAGCCCCAAAACGGACGTGCCCGCAGGCCAAATCGCGGGTTCAATCACCGTGTCCTCTGTTACGACATTCAAAGCAAGGCGACGATCCGGGCCGTCATAAAGCCCTGGTCGAAGATCAGCGCCGATGGCGTCCGTGATCAAATTCTCTCCCGGCACACCTGGCAAGGTACCTGCGTCATCCAAGCGCCCGAAACCATCCAAGACCTGCACAGGTTGCCAAGTTGTGCCCTGCATCTCTGTCAGATCCGGCAGCGCAACGGCCGAAGACACCGCCAAACGCTCCAGCATCTGAACAAAAAGGCCCGAGAGCGGCAGGGTAGACCACTCCGCATTCGCGGTGACGTGGAACAACACGACCTGGCCGGACCCGATGCGTTTGCGGGTCACAAGCGGTGTGCCATCGGCGAGCTGTGCAATCACTCGAGACGCCAGCGTCGGATCGGGTTGCGCCATCACTTGGGCGGACACCGTGACCTCCTCTGGCGTGTCCAGGCCGAAAAACGGGCTGTCCTCGCTGAAGGATGCCAAGGTCTTCGGCTCACCCCAGCTCATGGCGCCGCCAACGGTTCGGCCACCGGCGCGCAGGCGCACGGGCATCAATGCATCTTCCTCACTGCGCGACAGATCACTCGCGGCAATGCGTGGCCCGGCAAAGCGCAGTAGCAACCCACCGCCGTCCACCCACTCTTCAATCAGCGTCTGTTCCGCATCCGCCAATGTGGCGACATCGGCCAGAATGATCACATCAGGGTTGGCAGGAAGCACGTCGATCAAAGCGCCGTCCAGAAGATCGGCCGACGGGATCAGCGCCTGTTCGAGATAGTGGAGAGGCGAAAGCAGCTCGAGCCCCTCTCTATCTTGCCGCCCTCCGATCAGAGCCACCTCTCGGCGGCGCAAACTGTCATCCGTGAGAGTTACAGCACCTGCATGGCGTTGGCCGGAAATTTCAAACCGCGTGAGACGCGCACGCAATTCAGCGGGTAAGGCAAGTTCCCCACTGGTCACGGTTGCGCCTTCCTCGAACTGCAGGGGCAGCGTGGCCAGCATTCGCTCCGCGCCGGAAGGATCACGGCCATGCGCCTCTACGACGATCTCTCGCACGGAACCCGCAACAGCGCGTGAAGCGGTCAGGTTCAAAATCCCGTCGCTGACCGTCGCCGGTGACAATGCGATCACGGGGATCGGGCTTTCATACACCGTCACCTGCCCTCGATCCTCTAAAGCTGTCAAAAGCGCATCACGACCAGGTCTCGCCAAGCCGTCAGAGAACCACCGGGTTTCGAACGCCTCATCGCCCAGCGTGTCCGCCACCTCGACGAGGTCAACGGCGGACGGCGACCAAGGTTGTGGGTCAAACCCAGAGAGCCGCGTGCGCCAGGCCTCTGCAGACTGGAAAACAGGCGCTTCGGGATCACTCAACCGCAAGAGCGCGACGGGGCGGGCCTCGCGCCCAGCCTCAGAAAGCATGGTGTCGATCAGAGCCGTTTTCGAGGGCCAATCCCTGGCGCTGGCCCAAGTGGCATCCATGACCAAGAGAAGCGGGCCTGTTTTGCGCTCATTCGGATCTGCCTGCGGATTCAGGACAGGGCCCGCAAGCCCCACAATCAGGGCCGCCACGGCCAGCATGCGCAACAGCAACAGCCACCAGGGCGTCCGATCTGTCACCGTGTCATCATCTGAAAGGCCAAGCAGCAAGGCCACCCCCGGAAAACGCCTGCGGATCGGGGCAGGCGGCACAGCGCGCAAGATAAACCACAGAACGGGAAGCGCCGCGAGCGCGACCAAAAGCCAGGGGGCAGCAAAACCAACGGGTCCGATCATCATTTCAACGGCCCTCCATCGAAGGCGCGATAGAGCCAAAGTAATGTGGATTGCGCAGTGTCCGATGTATGGGACAACCCGTACTGCCAACCCGTTGTTGCGCAAAGCGCACGCAGCTCATCCTTTCGGGCGGCCAGACGATCCAGGTATCTATCGCGCAGATCCGAAGCCTTCAGCGTTTCATGGGCCAGCGTGCCACCAACACTTTCGAAAATTGTCCGTCCGCGATAGGGGAACGCCTCTTCAGCCGGGTCCAGCAGGTGCAGGATGACGCCTTGAATGCCGCGATCTGCCGCTTCCGTCAGTGCGGCCTTTGCCTTGTCTATGTTGCCCATGAAATCCGATACGAACAGCGCGCGACCATGCGCCGTCATGCCGGATGTCTCTGGCTGGCCGTAATCCTCATCGCTGTCTTCACTCAGAGCCTCTGCGAGACGTACCAGCTGACCTTCCCCGCGTTTCGGCGGTAGCGACGTGCCAGCCAATCCAACGCGCTCACCTGCGCGATTGAGCAAAATGGAAACCGCAAGGGAGAGAAGTCGCGCGCGTTCTGATTTTTCAGGCAGGTCCTCTTGAGACGAAAAGCGCATAGACGCGGTGTTATCCACCCAGATCGCGACGGTTTGCGCGATCTGCCATTCCCTCTGGCGCAAATACTGCGTGTCTGACTTTGCAGATCGCCGCCAATCGATGAAACGACGTTCATCCCCAGGCTGCACTGGACGGTACTGCCAGAAATCATCCCCCAAGCCCGGCCTGCGACGGCCGTGTTCGCCCAAAAGCACAGTCCCCGCCAAATGCTCTGCCCGCGCCAAAAGCGGCGGCAGACGCCCGGCCTGATCTTCGGCCTTGGCGCGCAGGGATGCAGGCGTGGGGGCAGTTTGACTCACGCGGCGGCCTCAACCTTTGTGATGTTGGTGACAGTATTGGCGATAAGTGTATCCAAATCCTGACCGCTTGCGCGCGCCGCAAAGCTAAGCGCCATCCGGTGGCGCAGAACCGGCCCGGCCATCGCGGCGATATCATCGGCGTCAGGCGCCAGACGGCCTTGTAGCATAGCGCGCGCCCTGACCGTCAGCATAAGGGCCTGTGCGGCGCGTGGGCCGGGGCCCCAGGCCACGTTGTCTCGCACCTCAGCGCTTGCAGAGCCGTCACTTGGCCGGAACGCGCGCACGATATCGAGGATTTGATCCATGATCGCCTCGCCCACCGGCATCCGGCGCAGAAGGGTCTGAGCGTCAATCAATTGCTCCGACGTGAAGACCTGGTGGGACTCTTCTTCGCTCACGCCCGTCGTGGCCAGAAGGATATCGCGCTCAGTATCGCGATCAGGATAGGGCACTTCGATCTGCACAAGAAAGCGATCCAACTGCGCCTCTGGCAGCGGATAGGTGCCTTCCTGTTCGATAGGGTTTTGGGTGGCCAACACGTGGAAGGGCGGATCGAGGCGGCGATCTTGTCCTGCCACTGTCACGCGTCGCTCTTGCATGGCCTGGAGCAAAGCAGACTGCGTCCGGGGGCTGGCGCGGTTGATCTCGTCAGCCATCAGAAGCTGGCAAAAGATCGGCCCATCAATGAATTTGAATTCACGTGACCCATCTTCACCAGTTTCCAGAATTTCAGAGCCTAGAATGTCGGACGGCATCAAATCCGGTGTGAACTGAATGCGGTTGGAATTGAGGCCCATCACAGTGGCCAAAGTTTCGACCAAACGGGTCTTGCCGAGACCGGGCAGACCAATCAGCAGGGCATGCCCGCCGCAAAGCATCGCCGTGAGAGACAAGTCGACAACGTCCTGCTGGCCGATAAACCGCTTTGTAATCGAAGATCGCGCAAGCGCCAGTTTTTCTTCAAGCGCTTCGATCCCTTCCAAAAGATCGGTCTCATCAGCCATGCCAAACCCTCCATTCACGTCCTGGTGCAAAGTCGTGCAGGCACCCTATATGCCTAATAACTATCCATAGACATAAGTGGCAAAGGCAATGCGCAAAGGACAAATCACGACACCGTCAGCAGAAAGTCTCGCGACGGCTGCGAAAAGCGCCCAGAATGGAGGCGCAGACAAAGACCTTCCCCCCGTCCATCTCTGGAACCCTGACTTTTGCGGGGACATAGACATGCGGATCGCCCGCGACGGAACATGGTACTACGAAGGCGGTGCAATCGAACGGCCCGGCCTGGTGCGGCTCTTTTCGACGATCCTGAAGAAAGAGGACGGCAAGTACTTTCTTGTGACGCCCGTTGAGAAAGTTGGAATCACTGTGGATGATGCACCATTCGTTGCGGTTGATGTGAACTGGGATGGCGCGAACGAGGCGCAAAACCTGACGTTTGAGACGAATGTTGGCGATAGATTTACGGCCGGACCCGACAACCCGATCCGCGTGGTGCGAGATCCTCAGACAGGAGAGCCGTCGCCTTATGTCGAAGTTCGCGCAGGGTTGGAGGCGATTATCGACCGCAAGAGCTTTTACCGGCTGGTCGATATCGGCACGCACAAAGACGGGTGGTTTGGCCTGTGGTCAGGTGGGACATTCTTTGAGGTCATCCCGTCAGAAGACATGATGGTGGATTGAAATGAAACGTATTGCAGTCATTATCGGGGTGGGTTCAGGGCTTTCGGCTTCTCTTGCACGGCTCTTGTCACGTGAGGGGTATTCGCTTGTCCTGGCCGCACGAAACACGGACAAATTTGCCCATCTCACAAAAGAGACAGGCGCGACAGCCGTGTCCCTGGATGGATCTGATCCGGCGTCTATGCGTCAGCTCTTCGAAGGCTTGGACGTCGCCCCTGAGGTTGTCGTTTACAATCCATCTGCACGCGTGCGCGGCCCCTTGGCTGAGTTGGACCCAGAGCAGGTCCGCACGGCGGTTGAGGTCACGGCCTTTGGGGCGTTTCTTGCCGGGCAAGCCGCTGCAAAGCGGATGTTGGCGTCTGACCCAAAAAATGGTGTTTGCGGCACGATCCTGTTCACTGGCGCCTCAGCAGGTGTGAAGGGATTTGCACATTCTGCACCCTTCGCCATGGGCAAGTTCGCTCAGCGTGGCCTGGCAGAAAGCATGGCCAGAGAGCTGCACCCGAAGGGCATCCACGTGGCATGGATCAACATTGATGGCGGTATTCGAAATCCAGACCGGCCAGAGCGCGTTGATGCGACCGACAACCCGGACAGCATGCTCGATCCCGATGCTATCGCGCGAGCGTATCTCACACTCATCCAGCAGGACAGGACGGCTTGGTCAAATGAACTGACACTGAGACCTTGGGTGGAGCGTTTCTGATAAGCGGTACGACCGACAGCTAGACGACCGTCTCAGGCGCCTTCTGGGCGCTGACAACGCCATCGTATTCGCATTTGCGCAGCGTGGCGAGGAACGCCGTTTCATCCAACGCGGCACCTGCCAGTTCAAGGTGACAGGCACGCGGGCCGTATCTTTCCCAAGCGCCTTCGATATCACCGCCGCTTTGATCCGCAAATTGAGCATCGAAATGAAGCCCAAGGTTTGGCGCACCGATCCAATCGATCAATTCGAGTGTGTGGTCAAATCCCCTAATCGCGTACTCCGTTGCATCACCTGATCGCACGGGGCCCAAGGTCAGGATCTTGTTGGGCGCGTTGTACGCCGCCCACGCCAGATTTCGTGTCAGCATTTTTTGCGCACGAGATATGTCGGCATTTCCGGCCATCAGATGGATGATGTCGACCTCAAGCGCCTCGGCATATTCCAGAGCTTTGAGAAAGCCGCTTCGAAAATCAGCGATGCGGCGAGGGACACCCATAAAGCCAAACTCTCCCGCCGTCTTGTTGCCAAGCGGCGTGCATATCAACGACAGCTCAAGATGATTTTTCGTCAAGGCGCGATCGAGATCACGAATGCTCATGTCATAGGGAGATGACATCTCAACGCGGTCGAAACCAGCGTCTCTGGCGGCTGCAAAGCGATCCCGCAACGGGCGGTCCCTGAACAGCAGATCGAGATTGGCGACAACGCGGAGCATAATTGGATCTAGCCTTTCAAAGCTGCGTCTGTATAGCGACCAAATAGCAGCAGTTAAGAGATCGATGCCATGTGCGGCAGTATGAAGGGCACGTCTCCCGCCGGGGCTGCGTTCACGCGGACAGCACATCCATAAGCTTCACTCAGAAGTGAGTCCGTCAAAACAGCGCTCGGTGGGCCCTGTCTGAGCACGCGACCGTCTGCAAGGATCGCAATGTCATCTGCATACATTGCTGTGAGGTTCAGATCATGCATCACGGCGATCACGCCTCCGCCCGCCTGAGCGTAGGCTGCCAGCAAGCTCATCACTTCAAGTTGGTGGCCAATATCGAGGCTGGAAACCGGCTCATCCAGAAACAGCCATCGCGCCCCTTCGGCACCAATGGGTTCCCAAACCTGCGTCAGGACACGCGCCAACTGTACGCGCTGTTGCTCACCGCCAGACAGCTCTTGATAAAAACGTCCTTCAAAGCCCGCGAGCCCAACACGGTCAAGAGCTTCTGACACGCGGCTCTCTTGGGCAGCTTCCGCGCTTGCCGTGAGCCCGAGGCGGACAATCTCAAAGACCGTGAAAGGAAACGCGATGCGGCTGGCCTGCGGCAGAACGGCCCGTCGCGCGGCAAGCTGCCACCCCGGCAGTCTGGAGATGTCCTCGCCATCCAGCGTCACTTCGCCTGAATAGCTCGCCTCTTGAGTCATGGCCCGCAACAGCGTGGTTTTACCAGATCCGTTCGGCCCGACAATGGTTGTAACCTGACCGGGTCTCGCCCGGAAATGAACGCCCTGGAGCACGGGCGTGCCTGCCAGGCTCACACGTATATCCCTTGCGTCCAACATCGCGTCAGAGATCAAGCAAGCTGCGATTGCGCAGCAGGATCCATAGGAAGAATGGCCCGCCAAGCGTCGCCGTGACAATGCCGATCGGCAGCTCGGCGGGCGCAATGATCGTCCGGGAGATCATATCCGCTGCAAGCAGCAAAACCGCGCCCAAGAGTGCCGCGTTAGGCAACAGAAAACGATGATCCGGGCCAATCAGTAAGCGCAGAAGATGCGGCACCACAATGCCGATAAACCCGATCCCACCTGAGGCCGCAACGGCCGCGCCCACCGCGGCCGCAACTGACAAAATCGAGATGTTCTTCATGCGCTGCACTGGAATGCCGAGATGCGCCGCCGGGGCCTCACCCAGCGCCAAGGCATTGAGCGAGCGGGCGAGAAACGGCGTCGCTGCCAGCGCAAGCATGATCAGGGGTGCTGCAAGCCAAATCTTATCCCAGGTCGCACCCGCCAGAGATCCCAGGCCCCAAAAGGTCAGATCGCGCAATTGGGAATCATCGGCCATGTAGATCAAGATACCGGACAACGCACCCGTAAGCGCTCCCAACGCGATGCCTCCCAAAAGCATCACGGCCACCGACGTCCGACCGCGATGCGTGGCAATGCGGTATAGCACAATGGTGCTGACCCAACCGCCGACAAATGCCGCGGCAGGGACCATGAAGTACCCCAGGCTGGCCTGCATACCCAATGGCAGAAAGCTGCCAAGGACGATCGCGCTGATGGCGCCCAACCCGGCTCCAGCGCCAACGCCCACCAGCCCTGGATCAGCAAGCGGGTTTCGGAAGAGGCCCTGCATCACAGCTCCCGACACCGCCAGAGCCGCGCCGACCAGAATGCCCATGATCAGCCGTGGCAGGCGTATGTCGAAGAGGATCACGCGTTCGCGCAGGGAAATCTCTTCGCCCTGCACCAGCTGTGTCAGCGCCTTCCATAGACTGGCCCCGGAAGCCCCGGTTGTCAGGCTTGCAACTGAGGTCAAAACCAGAAGGCCCGACAATACGAGCATAGTGGCCTGCGCCGCGTGCCGTCTGTCACCTGGCCTGTGCCGTGTATCTTGGGAGGCAGAGGCGGTTGCGGTCATGTGTTAGTTTATGACCTCGGCATAGGCTGTACTCAGCGCGCTAACCGCTTCAGGCGTCCGAGGCCCAAACCCCAGCATCAAAAGCCCCGATTGACGTACAATTGCGCCGGTCTGCGCGGCCGGGGTTTGCCCGAGCGCCGGATGGCCGAGAATGATATCATCTCCGGCCGCATGGCCGCCTCCGCGGTCCATCATCAAAATGACATCCGGCTGGGCCACAAGCACAGCCTCATCGCTGACCTGTTTATACCCATCAAAGCCCTCGAGCGCATTTTGCGCCCCCGACAAACGAATTATCCCATCTGCTCCGGTGTTCTCACCCGCCGCCATGATTCGACCACCCTGCATGCTGAGAATAAACATGACCCTAGGGGGATCATCGCGCGATGCCGAGACCACCGCATCCGTGAGCGCGGCATCCACTTCACTGGCCAAGGCCTCTCCGGCTTCATCCACACCGAGAGCTGACGCAACCGTTTCAATTTTCTCACGGATCGCTTCAGCGTCATATCCTTCGGGCACGCTGACCCACGGCACATCCGCGGCTTGCAGGACCTCAACAGCCTCTGGCGGGCCACTGCCTTCGATGGCGATAATCAAATCAGGCTCAATCGACAACACGCCTTCGGGCGAGAGCGCTCTGACGTATCCCACGTTCGCAAGATCCAGCGCATCGGAGGGATGCGTCGACGTGGAGTCTCTGCCGATCAGACGATCTCCTTCTCCCAGGGCATAGACGATTTCCGTCACAGAACCGCCGAGAGCAAGCACCCGGGTTGACTGGGGCTCGGACTGTGTGACAGCCGGCGCGCCAGAAAAAGTAAACCAGACGAACGCAAGTGTGGCCAGCCACATGAGGTTCATCCAAGATGTTTTGTTGTTCGCGATGGATCTTCGCATCCTACGCACTCCAAGATTTAAGTCGCTTTGAGCTGGCAGGTATTAACCGCGTGCAACCCAACAATTAGGGTCATTATTCGATTAACCAAATCCCCAAATGCATGGATGGGGTCTTACGACGCAGGCGGCGGGCCAAGAACCGCTCAATTCGCTATCGTCCATAGTTCGCCAGAGCGGGTTGAAAGTGCCAGATTTTAATTCAAAAACAAGCTCTTGTCGCGCGTCTTCAGAGGCAGGCGGTGGTCCAAGAGGTGGGCGCGCAATGGGCTATCTGATTGAGCCCGCGACAGGGTGAGCAGTTTTGTAGGTTCGGAAGTACGGCTGCAAGAGTGTGATAATCCTTAACGCGCGGGGCGCCTAAGCCGAGCAAAGACGTTTGGGGTGGCAAGGCTTCGATCAGCCGTGCACGGGTGAGTTTTTTGCAAGCGGAAACCGTGGAGAAATCTCAGCAAGGGTGGAATGAGCGGGCCGACGTATTCGACAGTTTTCATGGGA
>CAKZYL010000301.1 GCA_937884705.1 uncultured Roseovarius sp.
TGGTAGCGGAGGAGGGACTTGAACCCCCGACACGCGGATTATGATTCCGCTGCTCTAACCAACTGAGCTACTCCGCCAAGCCGTGGCGCTTGTTACGGGGGGGCGCACCATGCGTCAAGGGACTTTTGTAGTCCCTTCGCCTTACAAATGCGCTTCGATCTGGCGTTTAATATCCCGTGAGTTTGGCCCCGTGGTGGCACGCCATGTTCCCGCCACTGTGCCGTCGGGCGCGATCAGCACCTTATTGAAATTCCAGTTGGGGGACCAACCGGCAGATCGCTTCATCCATTGATAGAACGGATGCGCATTCGCCCCCAGAATGGGCGTGATCGTCGCCATCGGCATGGTGAGGCCAAAATTCACCTCGCAATACTCTTTGACCTCGTCATTGCTCGCCAGCTCTTGCCGGAAATCCCCTGAAGGCACGACCAGAACAACCAGGCCCTGATCCTCATAGGTCTCATAAAGGCGCTGCAGGGCATCATACTGCTTGGTGAACCCGCAGCGCGACGCGGTGTTCACGACCAAAACCGGACGCCCCTGCCAGTCGCCAAACGACATCGTGCCGCCGTCCATCGAGTCAAATGTCCAGTTTTCCGGGCTCGCCTCAGCCTTGGGCGCCACACCCCCGAAAACGAAAGCCATAAGGCCGGTCAGGAAACAACGTCTATGCAGTCCCAGCATGGTGATCACCCTTCGAAAATTCGCGTTTGATAAAGATGTAGGGGCCTCGTGAGAGCTTCAAGTGCGGCACGGAGCACCATCCGGCAAAGCTCCGCCGGGGCGGCCTTTCAAAACGGCTGATGGGCGGGCCGCGTCCCGTGGATCATCACGACCAATGGCCCCGCCACCTCGATCAACTTCACAAAGAGCGACACAAAATCAGACAGGCCTCGCATCGATGACAACGAGAAAAGTCAGATTACCCAGACGCCGACAAAGCAGGGCAGGGCCCATCTGAAGGGCACGGCAATCGCAGCAATGGCCAAAACGTATGGGGTCGAAAGTTCCGCAAACACGCCGTTCTCGGTGCTGAACATGAAGGTGAGCATGAACGAGACGTAAAGGCTGATCAGGAACGCCGCGCAGCAGAGTCGCCAGGTGATAGATCTTGCAAATCGACAGACTGTCATCCAACGCGCAATGTCCTTCGCGGCCACGGCCTCTGTTTTTTGGCGCGCCTCTCTTTGACCATATCCTTACAAAAGCAGATCTATGGGGCAGGTTCGTGGTGAGAACGACGAACCAGTCTTGCTCATCCGAGGTTGACGACGCACATTGCCGCCATGACGGATACCCTTCTTGAGACCCTGCGCGCCAAACTCGGAGACGCATATGTCCTGACCGGTGATGCCGCCGCGCCGTTTTCGCAGGATTGGTCAGGCCAGGTGCGCTGGACGCCGCGCGCCGTGCTGCGGCCCGCCGACACGGCGCAAGTGGCCAAGATCGTGCGTCTGGCGAATGAGACGAAGACGCCCGTGGTGCCGGTCTCAGGCAATACTGGACTAGCGAAAGGTACCTCGGGGGAGGGCGCGCTGATGCTCTCGCTGGATCGGTTGAACAAGGTCATCGATGTCAACCCGTCTCGGCGCACGGCCACTGTTGAGGCCGGGGTGATCCTCTCAAATCTCCATGATGCGGCAGAGGCCCATGACCTGATCTTCCCGCTCACTTTCGGCGCGCGCG
The DNA here is from genome assembly GCA_937884705.1 of uncultured Roseovarius sp. Taxonomy (GTDB): domain Bacteria; phylum Pseudomonadota; class Alphaproteobacteria; order Rhodobacterales; family Rhodobacteraceae; genus Roseovarius. Next base: position 1,687 of record CAKZYL010000301.1, read on the forward strand.
GCTCGGCCATGATCGGTGGGGCGCTCTCGACCAATGCGGGCGGCTCGAACGTGGTGCGCTATGGCAGCACGCGGGGGCTCTGTCTGGGCATTGAGGCGGTCACGCCCACGGGGCAGGTGCTGAACCTGATGAGCGCGCTCCATAAGGACAATTCAGGCTATGATTTGCGGGATCTGCTGATCGGGGCGGAGGGGACGCTTGGGGTGATCACCGCCGCTGTGGTCAAGCTTTTTCCCAAGCCGCGTGCCTATGCCACGGCGATGGTTGCAGCGCCCAGCGTGAATGCCGCGCTCGATTTGCTCTACCGGCTGCAGGCAGAGACGGGCGGGGCAGTGGAGGCGTTTGAATACATGCCCGGCGCCTATATCGATGCGCATCTGGAGCGTTTCCCCGAGGCCCGCGCACCCTTTGATGCACGCCATGAGGTGAACATCCTGGTGGAGGTCGGCGCCATGGCCGCGCGGGATGCGGTAGCGGGCGAGGATGGCGAGGTGCCCATCGTGGCGCATCTGGAGAGCGTGCTTGGAAGCCTCTTTGAGACAGGCGCTGTGTTGGACGCGGTGGTGGCGAAATCAGACGCTCAGCGCCGCGAGATGTGGGCCCGCAGAGAGGCGGCAGCCGAGGTCTCGCGCCTGCATTCCCCCATCGTGGACAATGACATCGCCGTGCCAATAGATGCGGTGCAGACACTGGTTGAGCGGCTCCATGCCCGCACCAAAGCGCTTGATCCGGATGCGGGTATTTTGAATGTGGCGCATTTGGGGGATGGCAATCTTCACTTTGCGGCTTGGCCATCGACAGAGGATCAAGAGATCCACCGCGCCATCGGATTGGCCGTAGAAGAAGAGACCATGTCGCTTGGCGGATCGTTCTCGGCAGAACACGGTGTTGGGCTGTCAAAGAAGCCCGCGATGGCGCGCTACAAGGATCCCGTCGCCATGGCCGTGATGCGACAGATCAAGACAGCGCTTGACCCTAACGGCATCATGAACCCCGGCAAAGTCCTGCCAAACGCGTGACCTGCATCACCAGGCGCAACCGAATTCTTTGAAAGAATTCGGTGCGAAATTTTTCAAAAATTTCGGCGTCCCCGCGGGATCAGGTCCGCCAATCAAAGAAACCCGGGCCCGCTTGGGCCAGGAGGCGTCGCGCCATATCCTCGCCCAGCTTGGCGCCATCTTCCACAGGCGCCGTGGCATCATCCTTGAGGCTCTCGCTGCCGTCGGGCCTCAGGATCTCACCGCGCAGGCGCAAGGTGCCGTTTTCTACATCTGCCAACCCTGCAATCGGCGTTTCACAAGATCCGTCCAACGCAGCCAGGAAAGCCCGCTCCGCCGCCAGCCGTTCCCCGGTGGCATGGTCATGGATCGCTGCCAGCATGTCCGCCATTCGGGTGTCATCGGCGCGCCGCTCAATGCCGATCGCGCCCTGCGCCACCGCCGGCAGCATCTCTTCGGGGTCGATCGCGCCGCGTGCCACCTCTGTCTGCCCCAAGCGATTGAGCCCCGCCATCGCCAGGAACGTACAGGCCGCGACGCCATCGTCGAGTTTCTTCAGACGCGTCTGCACATTGCCGCGAAACTCCACCACTTTGAGATGCGGGTGCGCCACCAGAACCTGCGCCTTGCGCCGCAACGATGAGGTGCCCACTTCCGCCCCCTCGGGCAGCTCAGACAGCCCGCCCACCGAGGGTGAGACGAAGGCATCGCGCACATCTTCACG
>CAKZYL010000302.1 GCA_937884705.1 uncultured Roseovarius sp.
CTGACCGCTGTCCAGCGAAATTCAGCTCTCGTCCCAAGCCGGGAGACAGTAAAGCCGGTCACATTCGCCAACGCTAGCTCCCGGAAACAACGCTCTGTTCGGCAGAATACAGGTATGCCGTCGATCCAACCGCGACATTTGGATAGAGATCGTTGATATGCGCCATAACCATGCGCACACATCCCGAGCTTGCGCGACCCCCGATTGACCGTGGCTGAGGCGTCCCGTGAATACGAAGATAAGTGTCTCGATTGCCGACGTAGAGATAGAGCGCGCGCGATCCGAGCGCATTTGTCGGTCCCGGCTCCTGCCCATCCGCAAATTCTGCGTATTCAGGATTTCGTTCGATCATGGACGCCGTGGGCGTCCAGTGTGGCCATTCGACCTTCCGCCGAATAGTGTAGGTTCCCGGTTCGTAGAGATTTCCGCGCGCGATAGCCACGCCATACCGCATCGCGGTGCCACCTTCTTCGATGTGATAGAGATAGCGAGCGACCGCATCCACATGGATATCACCGGGCACAAGGCCATCTTTTGCGGCAACACGTTGAGGCAGAAAACGGGGTTGCAGACCCCATGGATTGGACGTCGCCGGATCATAATTCGTAGGTGTTACTTGAGCATCCCATGACGCCTTTTGGCTGGTCGTAGGCCAGTTTCCCGCCAAGACTGGCCCTGCGATCGGTAACGAAAACATAGCAGACGACGTAGAAATGAAGTGGCGACGGGTCAGCATAGATATTTCTCCAAAGCAACTATTCGGGCATCTCCTACCGTAACCTGAGATACCCCAAAAAGGCTTATAAAACCTCGAGCACCTATAGGTTCAACACCACTTTAGTGAAGGATGATCAAGTTTTGTTGAAGATCCTTCTCCCAATCGGCCGTACACAACTGACAGATCACCGGGTGAGTTTCAAAAATGGGATCGATCAATGATGAGATCTGCGGTTTCGCCTCGCGCCTTTTTGGGCGTAGATCATCCATGAAAGGTTTGTTCATGAAAAACAGTAGAAAAAGCCGACTTAGGTCTGGCGCTATGACATCTTCACTCACGAACGATCTCTAAAAACCGACCATACTCCTCGGTCACTTCGCGCGCCTCCTCAAAGGCACGCGCACGCTCTTCCTCGAGGCATTGAAAGTAGCTTTGAATGTCTGCAATGTAGGTTTCGAAGTCACGCCCGATCAGGTCTCGGTACTCCTGAACGTCTTGTGGGTCGGTCGGTACAAAGGGTCGCGCAGGTGCATAGCATGTTTGTGCAACGGTCCCTGCAGGAAATACAATCAACAAAAATACGGAAACACAGCGCTTGGCTGACCAACCTGCTTTCATGGCTTTCTGCCTTCAATGCTTGAGAAAATCGCCTTTGCGTGCGTAATAATGGCCCAGGTTCTCGGGCGAATGCAAGACAAAACCGTATCTTGCGCACAAAACCGTATTATTGTAACTATGGCTCATCGAAGCAAATGCCTCGGTGCGCCCAACGAATGAAAGAGCGCGCTATGGCGATGGATTTAGCAAAAGAAGCGCCGAATGTGGTTACAGAAGCAGGATTCAAGGACCTCATCGAATCCGGATATCACGTCGAAGTTGT
>CAKZYL010000303.1 GCA_937884705.1 uncultured Roseovarius sp.
TCGAGTCGGTCAAATCGACCCGCAAGATCACCAAGGCCATGCAGATGGTGGCCGCTGCGAAATTGCGGCGGGCACAGGAATCGGCCGAGATGTCGCGCCCTTATGCTGAGCGTTTCAACCATGTGATGGGGAAGCTGGCGGCATCGGTTGGAGACAGCGAAAGCGCTCCCAAGCTGCTGAGCGGTACGGGCAACGATCAGACCCATCTGCTTGTCGTGATGACGGCAGAACGGGGTCTGTGCGGTGGCTTCAATGGCAACATCGCCAAGATGGCTCGTGCTGAGGCTGAAAAGCTGAAGTCCGAAGGCAAAACCGTCAAGATCATCACTGTCGGCAAGAAAGGTCGCGATGCGATCAAACGAGATCTGTCGGACGACTTCATCGACCACGTCGACATGACCGAAGTGAAGAATGTTGGCTACACCGATGCGCAGGCCATTGCGCAAAACGTGCTCGACCGGTTTGACGCGGGTGAGTTCGACGTGGCCAAGATCTTCTTTTCGAAGTTCAACAACGTGGTCAGCCAGACGCCGACCATGCAGCAGGTGATCCCTGCCGCGTTTGAAATGAGTGAAGACGACGCGGATGCGGATGTCTTCTATGATTTCGAGCCGGATGAAGACGCAATCCTGCGCGAGCTTCTGCCGCGCGCTGTGGCCACGGCGATTTTCAGCGGACTGCTGGAAAACGGTGCGTCCGAACAGGGGGCCCGGATGTCGGCGATGGACAACGCCACGCGCAACGCGGGCGAGATGATCGACAAACTGACCATCGAGTTCAACCGCTCACGTCAGGCCGTGATCACCAACGAACTGATTGAAATTATTTCGGGCGCCGAAGCGCTCTAACCGAACCGGAGAAACGAAACATGGCACAAGCAAAAGGCACAATCACGCAGGTGATCGGCGCCGTGGTCGACGTTCAGTTCGATGACCACCTGCCCGAAATTTTGAACGCGATTGAAACAGATAACAACGGTAAGCGTCTGGTTCTCGAAGTGGCGCAGCACCTTGGTGAAAACACCGTGCGCACCATTGCGATGGACAGCACCGAAGGCCTCGTTCGCGGTCAGGACGTGACGGACACCGGGGGCCCGATCACGATTCCAGTGGGCAACGCCACTTTGGGCCGCATCCTGAACGTTGTGGGTGAGCCCGTGGACGAAGGTGGCCCGGTTGACGCATCGGAAACACGCTCGATCCACCAGGACGCGCCGCAGTTCGAAGAACAATCTACCGAGTCTGAAGTTCTGGTGACAGGCATCAAGGTTGTGGACCTGCTAGCCCCTTACGCGAAGGGCGGCAAGATCGGCCTCTTCGGCGGTGCCGGCGTGGGCAAGACCGTTCTCATCATGGAACTGATCAACAACATCGCGAAGGTGCACTCGGGCTTTTCGGTGTTCGCCGGTGTGGGCGAACGGACCCGTGAAGGCAATGACCTCTACCACGAGATGATCGAAGGCAACGTGATTAAGCCCGACAATCTGGCCGAGAGCCAGGTGGCGCTTGTTTACGGTCAGATGAACGAACCTCCCGGAGCGCGAATGCGGGTTGCTCTTACCGGCCTGACGCTGGCCGAACAGTTCCGCGACCAGTCCGGTACCGACGTTCTGTTCTTCGTCGACAATATCTTCCGCTTTACGCAGGCGGGTTCGGAATGTTCGGCTCTCCTGGGCCGTATTCCTTCCGCTGTGGGCTATCAGCCGACACTCGCAACGGACATGGGCGCGATGCAAGAGCGGATTACCTCGACGAAAGCGGGCTCGATCACGTCAGTTCAGGCCGTTTATGTGCCTGCGGACGACTTGACCGACCCAGCCCCCGCGACGTCGTTTGCGCACCTCGATGCGACAACCGTTCTTTCCCGTGCGATTTCCGAGTTGGGTATTTATCCGGCTGTGGACCCGCTCGATTCCACCTCGCGTCTGATGGACCCGGCGGTTGTGGGCGAAGAGCACTATCAGGTGGCACGTGATGTTCAGGGTATCCTGCAGCGCTACAAGTCGCTTCAGGACATCATCGCGATCCTCGGCATGGACGAACTCTCCGAGGAGGACAAGCTGACCGTGGCCCGTGCCCGGAAGATCCAGCGCTTCCTCTCGCAGCCGTTCGACGTGGCGCAGGTCTTCACCGGTTCGCCGGGTGTTCAGGTGCCGCTCGAAGACACGATTTCCTCCTTCAAGGCCGTTGTGGCTGGCGAATACGACCACCTGCCCGAAGGTGCCTTCTACATGGTGGGCGGCATCGCCGAGGTGATCGAAAAAGCCGAGAAGATGGCTGCCGAAGCTGCGTAAATGTGGTGGCGGGGTGAGCCCCGCCTTACGAATTGACCCAGGCGTAGGGTGGGGTTCACCCCACCACCTACCCAAAAAGGGAAAACGACAATGGCTGATACAGTCCAATTCGATCTTGTAAGCCCTGAGCGTCTTTTGGCGTCGACACAAGCGAAGGAAGTTCAAATTCCGGGTGCTGAGGGCGACATGACCGCGATGCCGGATCACGCACCGCTGATCACGACGCTGCGCCCAGGCGTCCTTAAGGTCTCCGGCAGCGATGGGGATGCATCTTACGTGGTCACCGGTGGCTTTGCCGAGATTAACGCATCTTCGATCTCGGTTCTGGCAGAGCGGGCCATTCCGCAGTCGGAAGTGACACAAGAGCAGTTTGCCGAGATGATGGGCGAGGCCAACGCGCGCCTTGAAAAGGCGCAAGCCGCAGATAGCGCAGAGCCGGGTCAGGTAGATGACGCGGCCAAGTTTGTTGCCGATATGGCTGCCTTGGGCGCTGAGATCGGCATGTCGGCGGCCTGACACGGAAAATCGTGAAAAACCACATGGACCCGCATTTGCGGGTTCATTTTTTTTTGCACAGTTACTCCAGCATATTACACGCCGCAAAATTGTTCGCTTTGCGCCCTAGTTCCTTCAAGAATTAAGCGAAGTTGCACGCTATAGTGTTTAAAGAATCTTAGACGTCGACAGTATGAAGTTTATCTCCAGCAGCATGATCGGGATCGAGCAGGGCGACGACGTTCTGTTTTCAGATTACCAAGACGAAGGCGACATGTGGACTGGCAAAGGCCCGCGAGAGCGTCGTCACGCGGTGTTTTTTGAACGCCCCTACCATAAAGTGCCGTCTGTCTTTGTGTCTCTCTCCATGTGGGATATCGACACTGAAAACAATGCTCGCGCCGACGTTTCTGCCGAAACCATCAGCGAAGACGGGTTCGAGATCGTGTTCAAAACCTGGGGCGATACCCGCGTTGCGCGCGCCCGTGTCAGGTGGATGGCCATTGGGCCGATTGTCAATGAAGACGATTGGGAACTCTACTGAAACGTCCGGTCAAGTGCCGAACTGGCCCTCGTAGATTGGCTCCAACGTCGGTGTTTCAAACAGAGATGACACTGATGTCCCAGTCCAAATGTTCAAAATCGCCTGGGCAAACACCGGTGCCGTTGGCAATACTCTGATATTGGTAGCTTTCTTCGTGGCGACTGTGGGGGCAATCGTATCAGTCAGCACAAGCGATTTCATCACCGAGTTTTCAACGCGTTCAACGGCTGGACCCGACATGACACCGTGCGTGATATAGGCATGCACTTCGCTTGCGCCATGTTGCATCAACACTTCTGCGGCTTTGCACAACGTCCCCGCCGTGTCGCAAATGTCGTCCACGATCACGCAAATCTTGCCAGTGACATCACCGATGACCGTCATCTCAGCCACTTCCCCGGGCTTTTCACGACGTTTGTCAACGATGGATAGTGGTGCGTTGATCCGTTTGGCAAGCTCTCGGGCGCGCGCCACGCCGCCAACATCAGGAGAGACGACCATCACGTCGGACAACTGATCATGGAATTGTGTCATGACATCGAGCGCAAAGATCGGTGACGCATAGAGGTTGTCGACGGGAATATCGAAGAAACCCTGTATCTGTGCGGCATGAAGATCCATCGTCAGCACCCGTTCGATCCCAGCACCTACGATCATGTTTGCCACCAGCTTGGCCGAAATGGGTGTGCGTGCTTTGGTGCGGCGATCCTGACGGGCATAGCCAAAATACGGGATCACCGCGGTAATGCGTCGGGCAGAGGAGCGTCGGAGCGCGTCCGCCATGATCAAAAGCTCCATCAGGTTGTCATTGGCCGGGTTCGAGGTCGACTGGATGATGAACATGTCTTCACCCCGGACATTCTCAAAAACCTCGATGAAGATCTCTTGGTCGTTGAACTTTTCCATCCGCGCATCCACGAGGCTGACGGGGGCACCGCGGTAAATCCCCATCCGTTTGGTGATGGCATTTGCGAGAGGCAGGTTGGCGTTGCCGGAGATGATCTTCGGCGCGGGCGCGGTTGGCATGGCTGGCAGGCTCCCCAAGGGCCGCATGAGACTGGCGGCATGTAACAGAATCGCGACGTTGACACCGGATAACATGGGCGTACGTTCGGGCCTAGACACGCAGGCCAAAGGAGCGCCGTTTATGCCCCACATAGACTACTTTTTCGCAACAATTTCCCCCTTCTCCTACCTCGCCGGTCTCAAATTGGAGGAGATTGCGGAAAAGCACGGGGCGACCGTTACGTATAAGCCGCTCGACATTATGGCGCTCTTTTCGCGTACGGGGGGCACCCCACCCAAAGATCGGCACCCCAACCGGGTTGGTTACCGGGCGCAGGATCTGCCGCGTCAAGCGAGGAAAGCGGGCATGGATTTGAACTTTCAACCGGCGCATTGGCCCACCAATTCCGCGCCGTCGTCCTATGCAATGATTGCGGCTCAGACGGCAGGTGGCGGCGACTTGGGCAAACTGGCCCATAGTTTCTTGCGTGCCTGTTGGGCGGAGGAAAAAGACATCGCCGAAGACAGTGTGGTGAGAGAGTGTTTGGAAGCCTCAGGTTTTGATCCAGATCTGGCAGACACCGGGCTATTGGCCGGGGCTGAAACCTATGCGGCCAACCTCGAAGAGGCAGTCAGCCGAGGTGCTTTTGGCGCACCGTTTTACATCACCGATACGGGGGAAATGTTCTGGGGCCAGGATCGTCTCGAAGAGCTCGACATGCACCTGTCTGGAAAGCTGTAAGCCATTGCCCAAAGCAGAGCGGGCGGGCTTTCCCACCTACTGGACAACCTACGGTCAGGGCCCCAGAGAGGCGCTCATGATCCATTGTGGCCTGGCCCATTCGGGAAGCTGGGGGCGCGTGGCCCGCACGCTGTCTGGCGCCCTGACCATGACGGCGTTCGATACGCCGGGTCATGGGCGGAGCGATGCTTGGGACGGGCGCGACGAAATCCAAAAGCTGACTGCTGAGATTGCGGCCGATTTTCTGACGCAGCCCACCGACGTGATCGGGCATTCTTTCGGGGCAACGGTGGCTCTAAGGTTGGCTGTGATGCGGCCTGAACTGGTGCGCAGCTTGACCTTGATTGAACCGGTCTTCTTCGCCGTTGCCCTTGCGGATCGCCCTGAGATTGCGCCCGCGTTCAAAGCCTCGCAAAGTGACTTTGGCACCGCGATGGAGCGAGGCGACACCTTGACGGCGGCAAGAGACTTTACGCGCATTTGGGGCGATGGCACTCCGTGGGAGGTGATCCCAAAAGACGTACAGCAGTCATTGGCGGATCAGATGTACCTGATCATGGCCTCACATGACGCGCTCAACAATGACGTGGGCGGCATGCTGGAAGAGGGTGTTTTGGACGCGCTTCACTGCCCGGTTCTGTTGATGGAGGGGAGCAAATCCCCGGCCATCATCCGCGACATCAACAACGGGTTGTCGGCACGTTTGCCCAATACGACGCATGCGATGATCATGGGCGCCGCACACATGGCGCCGATCACCCATGCGGATCAGGTGGCGGTTGAAGTTCTGCGTTTCCTAGATCAGTCGAAAGAGACGTAGCTAGATTTTGCCGCTGGCGATTTCAACAAAACGGTCAATATCCGCCTCATCAACGGACCAACCGACAACCAAACGCATGCCGATGCGTTCGTCCTCGGGGCCGTCAAATGGCCCATGCATCTCATATCGAGCCCCGGCAGCTTGAAGGTCGCGATGGATCCTGCGCGGCAGGGTGGCGAAGATCATGTTGGCGGCCGGTTCAAACAGAAATTCAAATTCCGGCGCATCGCGCAACCCGCTGATCATGCGCGCGGCTTTGGCATTTGTAGCTGCCGCCGCCTTTTTCCAGGCGTCATTGCGCAGATACCCCAGCATTTGCGCCGAAAGGTAGCGATGCTTTGAGAAAAGATGCGCCCCGCGTTTGCGACGCAGTTCAAACTCCCACGCGTGTTCGGGATTAAAGAAAATTACCCCTTCGACACCCATGCATCCGTTTTTCGTGCCACCGAAGCTGACCGCGTCAATGCCCGCTTTCCATGTCATCTCTGCAGCACTGCACCCAAGAGATACCATGGCATTGGCAAACCTGGCGCCGTCCATATGTGCGGTGAGACCATGCGCTTTGGCCACTCTTGTGAGCGCACGCAACTCTTCAAGGCTGTAAATCCGCCCTCGTTCTGTCACCTGTGTCAGGGCCAGAGGACCTCTCTGGGAGGTATGCACATCTCCCTTCGTCCAACCGATGATCGCCGCCTCAAGCGCCTCAGGCGTCATCTTGTCCTTCTCACCCACCAATGTGAGCTTGCCACCCCCGGTATAGAACTCCGGTGCGTGGCACTCATCGATATGGATATGCGCAAGCGGCGTGCAAAAGATCGTGTCCCACGGCCTTGCGAGCGTGGAGAGAGCAAGCGCATTGGCGGCCGTGCCGGTGGAGACCAGATAGACGGCAGCCTCGGGCGCTTCGAACTCAGCCCGCACCAGCGCGCTCACCTCCTCCATCATCTCGTCGTCACCATAGGACGATTGGAATCCCTGATTGGCCTCAACCACCGCGTCCATCACTTCCGGTAGCGCCGGGGCGCAATTGTCAGACTTGAACATCATACGCCGGGTTCCTCAATCAGGTGGTCTTCCCAATCGTC
>CAKZYL010000304.1 GCA_937884705.1 uncultured Roseovarius sp.
CACGTGACGTTTTGCACCGAGGCCGAGGCCCAATCGGGCGAAGAGATCGGCCTGATGTCGCGCGCCTCGCAGCAATATCACTGGCTCAACGATGACTACGCTGATTTTGATGCCTTTCTGGCCTCGCTCAGTTCGCGCAAACGCAAATCCATCCGCCGAGAGCGCCGCGATGCCAACGGTTTCGGCGGTGAAATCCGCATGCTCACCGGTGACCAGATAGAGGCGCATCATTGGGACTATGTCTGGCAGTTCTACCAGGACACCGGTGCCCGTAAATGGGGCATGCCCTATCTGACGCGCAGGTTCTTCGATGTTGCCCATGACACGCTGCGCGATGACATTTTGCTTGTGCTTGCCATGCGCGACGACCGCCCCGTTGCGGGCGCCATGAACATGATCGGGCGCGATACGCTTTATGGGCGGTATTGGGGCTGCAGCGAACACCACCCGTTTTTGCATTTTGAGCTCTGCTACTACCGCGCGATGGATTTCGCGATTGAGCAGGGCATGGCGCGGGTGGAGGCGGGCGCGCAAGGCGAACATAAACTGGCCCGCGGGTATCTTCCCACAGAGACACATTCACTGCATTGGGTCGGTGATCCGGGCTTTGCAGAAGCGATCGGGAACTATCTCAAAGCCGAACGAGACGCGGTAGAACAAGACATCGAAGTCTTGACGAGCTACGGGCCGTTCAAGCGCGAAATACGGGAGGAACAGGAATGAGTGAAAAATTGGTAGGGAGCGCCCGCGAGAGCGCCTTGGCAGAGCTGAAGGCCACTGGCTGGGCCGAGGTGGAGGGCCGCGATGCCATCCACAAGACCTTCGTGTTCAAGAACTTTGTCGAGGCCTGGGGCTTTATGAGCCGCGCGGCTATTTGGGCGGAAAAGCTGAACCATCACCCAGAGTGGTCCAATGTCTACAAGACGGTTGAGGTGACGCTGACCACCCACGATGTGGACGGCCTCAGTGATCTCGACGCCAAACTCGCCGGTAAAATGGACGCGCTTGTCTAGCCTAGAAAGGCACTCTTAAAATTCACAGCCCTCAATGGGCGTAAAGTATGAACCTTCGCCATTCTGGACCTCATGCATATAAAGGGCCGCGTAGCACTTTGGGGTCCAATCTGGGTAGTGGGTCAGGTTGTAAAAGGTAAAGCGCATGTCCCGCCCGAAGGTTTCGCGCGCGACGGACACGCTCACCGTGTCTTCGGCCATGCGGGTGGCCAAGTGAAACACCCGGCCCAGCTCGCCTTGCGGCGGCGACGCCGTCAGTTCATCCCAGGAAGAAAGCAGGAAGATGATCTCGTCCGCTTGCTCTGGATCCGTTACGGGGGTGTCGATCGCCAGCTTGTCCGCGACATTCAGGTTTGCAATCTCTGCGCGCAGGGTCTCTGTCTGATCGACATCTCCCACAAGCATGATATTCAACGGCTGAGATTTGCCCCCAAGAAGCGCGGCCAAATCAAAGGATCCATCGGTCTGCTGAGAGGCGTACATTCCCGCTGCAGTGGCCAGAAATCCAAGGCCGGACAGAAACAAAATCTTCGTCAGAAATTTCTTCATCAGGTGCACCACAAGGTTTCAGAGTGCAAAGCACACTAGAATTTTGTGGTCATTTCATGTTGGCCTTTGGTCTTCTTTCGGATCGGCGGCCGGTGAGACACCTCGCACAAGCGAGGCGCGCTCGAAAGAGAGCGACGAGCAGCGCCGGTCAAATGGTCTGATCGTACTCGCCTACCTCGGGTTCCGTTCGGATCACAGCATCGATATCAGCAAATATCGCCCGCATCTCATCGTCGCTTTCCGAGCTTTCACACACCACGACGAGATTGGGCGTATTGGAACTTGCCCGCACGAGGCCCCAGCTTCCATTCTCCAGGATGACGCGCGCACCATTGACCGTCACGACCTCCTTGATCGCGCGACCAGCAAGCGGCTTTCCTGCCTCGGCATGCGCGACCAGCTTGTCTACGATCCGCTCCAGCACTTCATACTTGGTCGTATCGGCGCAATAGGGTGACATTGTGGGGGTTGAGAAAGTTTTAGGCAGGGCTTTGCGCAAATCGGACATGGACTTGTCGGCGTTGCGATCCATCAGCTTGCAGATCTCAACGGCCACGCGCATGCCGCAATCATACCCACGGCCCACCGGCTCGGCGAGGAAGTAGTGCCCTGATTTTTCAAACCCTGCCAAGGCGCCGATTTCCTTGACCCGCCGCTTCATGTGGCTGTGGCCTGTCTTCCAGTAATCCGCCGTCACACCGTTGGCCTGCAAAACCGGGTCGGATGCGAAGAGGCCCGTTGACTTCACATCGGCCACAAATGTCGAGCCGGGATAAATGCCCGAAAGATCCCGGGCCATAATCACGCCCACCTTGTCGGCGAAAATCTCCTCGCCCTCGTCATCGACAACACCGCAGCGGTCGCCATCGCCGTCAAAGCCAAGCGCGAGATCCGCGCCTGAAGCCTTTACGCTGGCGGCCATGTCGTGCAGCATCTCCATCGCCTCCGGGTTGGGGTTGTAGTTGGGGAAAGTATAGTCCAGCTCATTGTGCGAGGGCACAACCTCCACTCCCAAACGCTCAAAGAGCATGGGCGCGAAATGGGCCGCAGTGCCGTTGCCCGTGGCGCAGACCACTTTGAGAGGGCGGGAAATTTTGAAATCGCCCACCAGATCGTCAAGATACGCCTCGCGCACACCGTCGACGAAGTCATATGCCCCGCCTGGCTTGACCTCACCCCGGCCTTCGAGAACGATATCGCGCAGCTCTGCCATTTCATCCGGGCCATGGGTCAGCGGGCGATCAAACCCCATTTTCACACCCGTCCAGCCATTTGGATTATGGCTCGCCGTAACCATCGCCACAGCAGGCACATCCAGATAGAACTGGGAAAAATACGCCATGGGAGAGAGAGCCGGGCCGATATCCTTGACCCGAATACCGGCCTGCATCAGCCCGATGATCAAGGCGTTTTTAATGGCCAGAGAGTAATCGCGGTAATCATTGCCCACGGCAATCACCGGCTCAATGCCGCGTTTTTGCATCTGCGTGCCGAGGCCCAGTCCGAGCGCCGTCATGCCGGGTAGGTTGATCTCATCGGGGTATTTCCACCGCGCATCATATTCGCGAAAACCGGTGGGCTTGATCATCGCATCGCGCAGAAAAGACCAGGTGTTGGGTGTTACGTCGGGAAATGGTCGTGTCACGGTAGGATATCTCTTTTTGGTTTAGATGTGGATCGGCCGCGTTTTCGCGAGCCTGTCAAATTGCATGAGGGTGTCTATGAGCTCAGGCATGTGCTCGAGCCGGATCATATTGGGCCCGTCACAGGGGGCATTGTCGGGATCCTGGTGGGTTTCCGCAAAGACCCCGGCCACGCCCGTGGCAACGGCAGCGCGCGCCAGCACAGGCGCAAATTCACGCTGGCCGCCAGAGGCACCGCCCAAGCCCCCCGGCTGGGCAACGGCGTGGGTTGCATCCATGATGACGGGATACCCGGTTTTGGCCATTTCGGGCAGGGATTGCATATCGACCACCAGCCTGTTGTAGCCAAAGCTTGCGCCGCGCTCGGTCAGGAAAATCTTGGCGTTACCCGTGCTTGCGATTTTGGCAGCGACATTGGGCATGTCCCAAGGGGCCAAAAATTGACCCTTCTTGACGTTGATTACGGCCCCAGTCTCACCCGCCGCCAGCAAAAGCGCAGTTTGACGACACAGAAAGGCTGGGATTTGGAGCACGGCGCAGACCTCTGCCACTGGGGCACAGTGGGCTGTCTCGTGCACATCGGTCAATACCGGCACGCCCACGCTGTCGCGCACCGATTGCAGCACCTTCAGCCCGGCCTCTAAACCAAGGGCGGGGGCCGCGTTGATCGACGTACGGTTGGCCTTGTCAAATGAGCCTTTGAAAATGTACTGGGCGCCCACCGCATCGCAGGCTTCTTTCAGCGTGCCGGCGATCATCTGCGCATGATCGGCGCTTTCCAATTGGCAGGGGCCGCCAATCAGAACCAACGGCTGATCGTTGGCAACGGTCAGACCGGAAAAGGAAATCTGCTTCATAACTAGGACGACACTTGTTCCCTGAGGATCGACGCGGTCAGCGAGATCATCAGGTAAATACCGCCAAAGATCAAAAACGCAACCAAAGTGTTTTCGAACTTACGGGGGTAGGATGGATCTTCTGAGGCGATCGGATTGACGCTGACCGTGAGGTAACGCACCTGCTTGTTCGCTTCAATCTCTGTCTGGCGTTTGGTCTCCAGCGCGGATTGCAGCACCAAATCGGCGGTCATGAGGTCGGCCTGCGCCATCTGGATCTCGGCCGCTTGCGACGCAAGTGACGTGGCGCCTTCGGTGGCCTCTGTCAGACGCGCGTTTTGCTTGGCAAGCTCTGCTGCCAGAACTTCAATCTCGCTGCGCAACGCCTCGACGCGCGCGGCGTTGGGGCGGCTGTTGTTCAACTGCGTGTTCAGCGCCAATTGCTTTTCCTGAAGCTGCAATTCAACATTTGAGATCAGCGCACGGATATTGGCAATCTCCCCCTCGGGATCCAGAATAGAACCCTCTTGAAGCGCCACCAACTGGCGCTGGGCCTCCCTGCGATCTGCCTTGGCATCTGCAAGGCTCTTTTCCGCGGTTGCCAGGCCGTCAAAGCGCTTTTCCTGGCTCAATTGATCCACACGTTCTTCGGCATATTCAATCAGTGTCTCGGAAAAAAGCCGGCTCACCGCGGGGTCCGCCGTAGACAGCTCCATGCGGATGACGCCCTCGGTGGTGTCATAGCCCAGCTTCACGTATTTGCGGTATACTTTGTAGGCTTCTTCATTGGTGGCGTCTGCTTCCAGACGCTGGATCGGGTCAATTTCCGGTTGGCTGAAATGGGCCATAAAGCCCACATCCTCGTTCAGACGCAGCATGGCGTCCTTGCTCTCCAGATAGGATTGCGTGGCGATCGAATCCTGACCAGTGGCGAACGCGGTACCTGAAAAAAGCCCGGCTGAGGGGCTTGTGCCCAGCCCGTCAGCCGTCAGGATCAGGAATTCGGACTTCGTGGAGTACATGGGCGTTGCCACAAAGTAGAAATAGTAACCGACAACCAGTGTGGGCAGTAAAACGAACGCTGCAAGGCGCGACAAAAGCAGCATCAGCTTGCGACGGCGCCGGCGGCCGATATCGCGCTGGATGTTCATGATCTCCTGCGCGCGGCGTTCGGCAGGGCTTACACTCTCGGTCGAGGGCAGTTGTATCTGCTGGACGGGTACAGTTTGTGGCAGTTGCACAGCGGCGTCCGTCGTCGTTGCAGGCTCTGTCGACTGCACCAACTCCAGAAAGTTTGATCTTTGGAACGGATCCACACCTTTCGCGCGCAGCAGCCTGACAGCATCGAAATCGGATGTTGGCGCAAGCCCGTGTTTCTGCGCGAGACGTCGTGCCATGCGCAGCTGACGACCCGTCAGCCCCTCTTTGCGGATATCATCAATTTCGGTGGAGGCATTCACCTCTGCCGCGCTGGAGATCTGGCCGCTGCGGGCTGTGGGCTCAGCCGGATGCGACGGGGCTTCATTGCCTACGTTGTCTGGCGCGGCCTCGGAAGGGCGCGGGTGATTGACAGTCTCAGACGGTTGCCCGTCTGCCGCGTTTTTTGCCAAAGCGGCATCAACTTGCGCGGCCATCTCGGATGGGGTGGGCGTGGTCCGCCGAATGCGGAATTTTCTAGCCTTGGGTTTCGTAGTCATAAAGCTGTCTTGCCTCTTCCAAGGTATCAAACATGTACATTTTACCGCCCATCAAAACACCGGCGGAGCTGGCAAACTTCTTGAGCGTCTCTGGCTGGTGAGACACGATGATGATCGTTGTGGTGTCGAGCCGTTCCTTCAGGATTTCGCCGGCCTTGCGATTGAATTCGACATCTGCAGATCCCGGCATCCCCTCATCGATGAGGTAAATGTCGAAATCCAGAGCGAGCATCAGTGCAAAACTGAACCGGGACCGCATGCCAGAAGAATAGGTTCCCATAGGTTGGTCAAAATATTCGCCCAAGCCGCACAGCCAGCGGCAGTAGCTTTCAACATAGTCGGGGTCGAGGCCGTAGAGCTTTGCG
This sequence comes from uncultured Roseovarius sp., assembly GCA_937884705.1. Taxonomy (GTDB): domain Bacteria; phylum Pseudomonadota; class Alphaproteobacteria; order Rhodobacterales; family Rhodobacteraceae; genus Roseovarius. Next base: position 6,104 of record CAKZYL010000304.1, read on the forward strand.
AGGTAGCGGGCGTTTTCGCCAGCAGAGACCCGGGTCATCACCCCACCCATAAAGCCCAAGGGGAAACTGATCCGGCAATTCCGGCGAATTTCTCCTTCGTCCGGCTTTTCCAGCCCGGCCATCATATTGATCAGGGTCGTCTTGCCGGTGCCGTTGGGTGCGAGAATGCCAATTGAGCGTCCAAGCTCCACGCGAAAGGACACTCGATCGAGTATCACTTTGCGATGAGAGCCTGTCCAAAAGGACTTGCTGACATTTTCGAACTCGAGCATTCGACAGCTCCGGATCTGCTCATTTGCCCCACCTATTAGTGCGTGAGGCTTTAAGAAGGCTTTCTGCCCCCTGTGTTTCGGCCATTATGTCCGATTTATACGCAGATTTTCAATAAATCATGGCGATTTTATGCCTCGGAACGGCATAAAAGACTGGCGCGACGTAGATTTTCTCTGCGTCGCGCCAACCTTCACTGTCAAATCGGGCGTTTATGTCAGGCCACAACTTGCCATACCGCACCGGCAATCACTGCTCCGGTGATGGCCAGGCTCAGGTATGCGGCAAAGACGCGAGGCTTCACCAAAGCCCAGACCGCGATGGCCGCCGGGATCGAACTGACGCCGCCTGCGATCATGAAGCTCATCGCGGCACCGTTGCTCATGCCTTGCTGCAACAGCGCATCCACGAGGGGCACAGCCGCGTAGCCGTTGAGGTAGGCGGGCGCGCCGACAACGGCCCCAAGGATGATTGTGCCAAGCCCATCACCGCCAAGTACGGTGGCAATCAGGTCTGCGGGGATATAGGCCAGCATCATCGCTTCGATCACATAGGCCAGGGCCAACCACTTCAGCAGGAACATCGCGTTTTCCATAGTGGTGTCGCGGAACACCTCACGGCGGGGGCTTTCCGTCCAGAAAGACCAGACCGGCTTGCCCTCAAATGGTTTCTTTGCGCCGCAGCATCCACCGACCTGCGGTTTTTCCCGCAACGGATCTGCAAAGATCGAGGTGCCGGACGCCGCCAAAGTGACGAAACCGCCGAATAGACCAAGGAACACTGCAGCGACGGTTTTGCCGATCGCGAATTCCCATCCCAGATTGCCGGATGTGATGAGGAACATGGCCGGGTCCATCAATGGAGAGGCCAGCCAAAACGCCATCACAGCCGACAGCGGCGCACCGAGCGCCAGCATGGCCGCGATAAAGGGGATCACCTCACAGCTGCAGAACGGTGAGAGCCCGCCCAGTAACGCTGCCATGATGATCATCCGGGCTTTGTTGCCTTCGAACGCCCGCGCCAGCAGGGTCTCTGCCCCGGTCGCTTTCATGTAGGCGACGGCCAGAACGGCAAACGCTATGAAGGGGGCCGTTCCAAGCAGAGCTTTGGCTGCAAATTCAATCGTGGGCCAGAATTGTGGCGGGTCCAGCACGGCGATGATCAGTGGGATCGCGAAGATCGAAAGCCAGACCTTGTCTATCTTGCGCCAGGCGTCGCGCGGGGAGGGGAGGGAGGCGTCAGTCATGGTCGTGCCCTTCGTCTGCATCTGCACAACATTCTTTCAGTAGGAACTCTGACAGGCTGCGCAACTCGTCATAGGCAACCGCCGCACAGATGATGCTGCGGCCCCGCTTTTCCTGGCGCACAAGGCCAGCCTGCGAGAGGATTTTCATGTGGTGGGTAAGCGTGGAGCCGGTCACGCCGGTGCGCTCTCCCAGCTCGCCAATGCTCAAGCCATCAGGACCTGCCCGGACCAGACTGCGCAGGACGGCCAGGCGTTGTTCACTGCCCAATGCCGCAAATGTGGACGCGGCGAGAGCGAGGTCGAAATCGGGAATCGGTGTCTGTTTCATATTTCGAGAAATATAGAAATTAAAACCGAAGGCAAGATATATTTCGAGAAATATCGAAATAAATTCTCAATCGTCGAGGAATGGCGTGCGTTTCCAATCCTGCCCTTTTGCAGGTACGCTCGCCGCTGACATCCCAATCAAAGGTTCCGCGATGCCCCGTCTGTTGAACGTCGCCTGTTTGCAAACCAGACCGCAAGCCGACATGGCCACTGCGTTGGACGAAGCGTGCCCACTGGCTGAAGCCGCTATTGCGAACGGGGCGCAGATTCTGTTTCTGCCCGAATACTGTGGTGGTTTGAATACGGATGGCCCTGCCGTCCGCCCTCCCTTTGCACCAGAAGAGACCCATGGCTTTCTCAAGGGCATGCAAGATCTCGCACGGGAAAACAACGTTTGGATCAACTTGGGCTCTATCGCGGTGGATGGCCCGGATGGCAAGGTGATCAATCGCGGGATCATGCTCGATGACATAGGGCGGATCCGCGGGCGGTACGACAAGATCAACATGTTCGATATCCAGCTTAGCGAGACGGAGGTTTACCGCGAAAGCGCCTTCGTTGAGCCCGGCAACCGCGCGGTGATCCATGACACGCCTTTCGGGCGCATCGGCCATGTCATCTGCTACGATCTACGCTTCCCTGATCTCTTTCGAACCCTTGCCCAAAATGGGGCTGAGATCCTGATTTGTCCTGCGGCGTTCACCCGCAAAACCGGCGAGGCGCATTGGCATATTCTGAACCGCGCCCGCGCCATTGAGACGACGCGCTTTGTCATTTCCGCCTGTGCTATCGGGGATGTGCCGGGCGGTGGCGAGTGCTACGGCCACTCCCTGATCGTCAACCCTTGGGGAGAGGTTCTGGGCGATGGCGGCGCGGAGCCGGGCATCGTGCAGGCCACCATCGACCTTGATGATGTGGAGAAAACTGCCGCGCGCATCCCCAGCCTGATGAGCGACCAGCCCTTCACGCTGGAAACGCCACGAGCCAAGACAACCGCCGCGTAGACACCCGGAAATGTCGCAATGAGGCCCGGCGCAATGGCTCGCTTGGGTGTACGCGATGTATACAATCTGTATTCATTCGCCGAATCGCCATGCCCACAGACCGCAAAACAGACTGCATTGAAAGCATCCGCATGCGCATTCTGCGGCAGAATATTGCGCCCGGTAGTGATCTGGATGAGGCGACGCTTTGTGCGGAATACAGCCTCTCCCGCACGCCAATGCGTGAGATTTTTCAAAAACTTGCGGGTGAGGGATATCTGAAGCTTGAGCAAAACCGCGGGCCCAAAGTCGCCTCGATGGACATGTCCGTCATCCGCATGTTCTTTCAGACTGCCCCCCTCATCTATGCCAATGTCGCCCGCCTTGCCGCCGAAAACCGGCGCAGCGATCAAATCCCGGCGCTAAGGGAGATCCAGGCCAAATTCCGACAGGCGGCGGAAACAGGCGACGCAGAGCAAGCGGCCCTGATGAACCACCGCTTTCACCACCAGATCGGCGTGATGGCGCATAACCCGTATCTGCTGCCCAGCCTGAACCGGATGCTGATCGATCACACGCGCCTCAGCCAGACGTTCTATCGCCCGTCCTCCGCCGAAGATAAGGCCCGCGTGCGCACAGCCGCAGACCATCACGACCAGATGATCACCGCCATTGAGGCGCGAGATTCAGACACCGTCGTCGCGCTGACCATAGATCACTGGAACCTGTCGCGTGACCGGCTGGAGCAATTCGTCTCCCCCGATCCGCTGCCCATCGACATACTCACGATTAAGGACCGCAAACATGCAGTTTGAAGGGATCTGGACGCCCATCGTCACGCCTTCTCATGACGACCATTCGATCAATGAAGAGGCGCTCGCCCAGACCGTGGAACACCTGATCAATGGTGGCGTGCATGGCATTATCTCAGCCGGCACCACGGGCGAATACTACGCCCAAAGCCATGAGGAGCGGATCCACCTGGCCAAGACGATCAAGACTATGATTGATGGTCGCGTCCCTATGGTGATGGGCACCGGCGCGCTGCGCACCGAAGAAAGCATCGAATTCGCCAAGGCCGCGAAAGAGATCGGCGCGGATGCGTTGCTGGTCGCGACGCCGCCCTACTC
>CAKZYL010000305.1 GCA_937884705.1 uncultured Roseovarius sp.
ATCCCGTAAGAGCCGTCTTCTTCCAGCACGAGGCCCATGGCGACACCGGCGACCGGCGCTTTCAAGGGCACGCCCGCGTCCATCATCGACAGCGACCCACCACAGACCGAGGCCATGGAGGAGGAGCCGTTCGATTCCGTGATCTCAGAGACCACGCGCACGGTGTAGGGGAAATCGGTGGCCGCTGGCAGAACCGCTTGCAACGCGCGCCATGCCAGTTTGCCGTGACCAATCTCACGACGACCGGGAGGGCCCACGCGACCCGCTTCACCGACCGAGTAGGGCGGGAAGTTGTAGTGCAGCAGGAAGTTGGAGCGGAAGTTGCCGTGCAGGGCGTCGATGATCTGTTCATCGTCACCGGTGCCGAGCGTCGTCACGACCAGACCTTGCGTTTCACCACGGGTGAAGAGGGCGGATCCGTGCGTGCGGGGCAGGAAGCCCGTTTCGCAGACGATGTCCCGAACTTCATCCAGAGCGCGGCCATCAATGCGGCGGCCGTTCTTGGCAACGTCACTGCGCAGAACGCCGGCTTCGAGCTTCTTCATGGCAGAGCCGAGGTTCGGATCGTCCAGCTGCTCTTCGCTCAGCGTCTCTTTGATTGCCTCGCGGGCGGCACCCACGGCGGCGACGCGTTCCTGCTTGTCTGTGATGGCAAAGGCATCGCGCATCTGCGCTTCACCGGCGGCTTTCAACGCCTCGTAAAGATCCGAGTAATCCGGGGGTTGGAAGTCGAAGGGCTCTTTCGCGCTGTCTTCGGCCAGTGCGATGATCAGGTCGATCACCGGCTGAAGCTGCTCATGGGCAAATGTCACCGCGCCGAGCATTTCTTCCTCGGACAGCTCATAGGCCTCCGATTCCACCATCATCACGGCGTCTTTGGTACCAGCAACTACCAGATCCAAACGCTGATCAGGGTTGTTGCGCAGGTCCTGCATGTCGTCGACCTGCGGGTTCAAAACATATTCGCCGTCTTCAAATCCAACGCGCGCTCCGGCAATCGGGCCCATGAACGGTGCACCGGAGATGGTCAGCGCGGCGGAGGCGGCGATCATGGCGACGATATCGGGATCATTGACCAGATCGTGGCTCAGCACGGTGCACATCACCAGAACTTCGTTTTTGAAGCCGTCCACGAAAAGCGGGCGGATCGGGCGGTCGATCAGACGCGCGGTCAGGGTTTCCTTCTCGGTCGGACGGGCCTCGCGCTTGAAGAAGCCGCCCGGCACCTTACCGGCGGCATAGTATTTCTCTTGGTAGTGTACGGTGAGGGGGAAGAAATCCTGACCCTCACGCGGGGCCTTGGCAAACGTCACAGCAGCCATGACGGTGGTTTCACCAAGGGTGGCGATGACCGTGCCATCTGCCTGACGGGCAACCTTACCCGTTTCCAGTGTGAGCGTTTCCTCGCCCCACTGCATCGATTTTTTCACTTCGTTGAACATCAATAGTTTCCTAGTTGGAGGCACTCCCGAAGCGTATCCCCGGGTCCTCCGTTTCAATGGCGGCCCCATTGCCGCCGACCCCAATCATTCTTTCATGCGCCCGGGGTCACAGGGCGTCACGTCTCAGATACGCGCCCCCTACAGCAGTTTAGGGCGATTTGAAAGCGGGATCGTGATTGGCACATCTTAGCTTTAAGGCACCATGGGTCACAGACATGCGGTTTGCCTATCGCGTTGCTTTTTTCGTCAAATTGGCTCTTTCCGGTGATGCCGGGGCCGCGCCTGTAATTCAATCTGACACATTCCGTGACCGTCATCGGCAGGATTTTACGCCCGTTGATTAGACAGGCATGCTGATACGGGGTAAAAAAGGACTAAACCGACGGATAAGATCGGTGATGGCGGAGCGAAAGGACGGGATATGTCAGAAAAATTGTTTGGCACAGACGGCGTGCGTGGCACGGCCAACACCTGGCCCATCACAGCCGATTTGGCCTTGCGATTAGGAGCGGCGGCCGGCCGGTTTTTCAGACGGGATAAGCACGAACACCGGGTTGTCATTGGCAAAGATACGCGGCTTTCGGGATATATGATCGAATACGCGCTGACGGCGGGGTTCACCTCGACTGGAATGGACGTGTTTCTACTTGGGCCTGTCCCGACACCCGCCGTTGGGTATCTGACCAACAGCCTGCGCGCCGATGTGGGTGTGATGATCTCTGCCAGCCACAACCCAGCCGAAGACAACGGCATCAAACTTTTTGGACCGGACGGGTTTAAACTCTCCGATGAGGCTGAGGCCGGGATTGAAGCCATCTTGCGCGAAGGTGTTGACCTTGCAGCGCCCGCAAATATCGGCCGTGCAAAGAGATTTGAAGATGCCAGAGGCCGTTACACAGAATATGTCAAAACAACCCTGCCTCGGGGTCAGCGCCTCGATGGCCTAAGGATCGTTTTGGATTGCGCAAACGGCGCGGCCTATAAAACGGCCCCAGCTGTTCTTTGGGAGCTTGGGGCGGAGGTGATCCCGGTCGGGGTTCAGCCCAATGGCCATAATATCAACGACGGCTGTGGCTCTACCCATCCTGAACTTGCCATTGCCAAGCTACTGGAAACCCGCGCTGATATCGGCATCTGCCTGGATGGGGATGCTGACCGTGTCGTTCTGATCGATGAAAAAGGTCAGGTGGCAGACGGGGATCAGATCATGGCTTTGATCGCGTCGCGCTGGGCAGAGACGGGACGGTTGAAGCACAACACCCTCGTGGCAACTGTCATGTCCAATCTCGGGTTGGAACAGTATCTGAATGGAAAAGGCATCTCGTTGAAACGGACATCTGTTGGCGACAGATACGTTGTCGAGGAAATGCGATCAGGTGGCTTTTCTCTGGGTGGCGAGCAGTCGGGCCACATCGTCATGACTGAATTTGCCACCACGGGGGATGGCCTCATCGGAGCCCTACAGTTTCTGGCCTCCATGGTCGAGACAGGAAAGCCCGCCAGTGAACTGGCCCAGGTCTTTGAGCCGGTGCCACAGCGTCTGATCAACGTGCGCTATGACAAATCCAAAAAACCGCTCACCGAAGGCACCGTGCAAGATGCGATTGCCACGGCCGAGGGTCGCTTGGGCCACGACGGACGTCTTCTGATCCGCAAATCTGGCACAGAGCCGTTGATCCGCGTCATGGGCGAAAGCGCAGATGTGGTGCTTCTTGAGGATGTGCTGAGCAACGTTGTGGAAGCGGTCAAGAAAGCAAGCTAACCTCCGGTCCTGGCCTGAAGCTGACTTGTTCCAAGCATTTTCGGTTGCTGATGGTTAGGGGCAAAATGCGTCAGATAAAGCTGATCGCATCCTCAAGCTGATCGAGATTGGTGAAGTCTTCGAAAGTGATCCTGTCACCGTCTCCCAACCGCAAAATCAGATCTCCATTTGAGATGCTGCCGTTTTTATCGAGGAACTCCTCCGTGGTCATTCCGGGTTCCAGTAACCTGCGGTCCAGCAAGAGGCGATCTTCCTCACCGTCGAAATCTTTGATTAGGTCCCGGTCATCGCCCTGCCAGAAAACGAAGGTGTCGCCGCCGTTGCCACCTGTTAGGTTGTCATTGCCGTCGCCGCCTTCAATCCGATCATTTCCCGATCCACCTTCCAGCCGATCCGCCCCGTTTCCACCTGTGAGCCGGTCATTGCCAGTTTCGCCCGACAGTCGGTCATTGCCCTGACCACCCTGCAGAGTGTCATCGCCACTGCCACCGTTAAGCGTGTCATCCTCGGCCATGCCTCTGAGGGAATCGTTGCCGTCCTGGCCAAAGAGCGCATCGCGCCCGTCCTCGCCGAGCAAGGTGTCGCGACCCGCGCCGCCTTCCAGCACGTCATCGCCAAATCCACCGAGAAGGCTGTCTCTGTTGATGCCCCCAATGATCAAGTCGTCGCCGTTTTTGCCGATAAGGGTGTCATTGCCAGCGCCACCGCGAACGGTATCTCTGCCGTCGCCGCCGTTGGCGAAATCGTTTCCTTGCCCTCCGATGAGGGAGTCATTGCCCGCCTCGCCAAACAAACGATCATTTCCGTTATCACCGTATAGCGTGTCATTGCCGATCCAACCGCGCAGAAAATCAGCGTCGCCACCACCCCGCAAAAGATCGTTGCCGGTCCCTCCGTTCAGCGTATCAAGCCCGAAGCTTCCCGACAGGGTGTCGTCTCCGCTTCCGCCAAACAGAGTGTCATTTCCGTTTCCGCCATCCAGCAGATCGTTGCTATCGCCACCGGACAAGACATCGTTCTGCCCACCGCCACGCAGCGTGTCACGACCTGCCGCACCCTCGAGGGAGTCTGCGCCGAGCCCGCCAAGCAGGCTGTCATTGCCGTCCCCTCCGAACAGGTCGTCTGCGTCATCCTCGCCAAAGAGCTTGTCGTTGCCGGTGTTACCGCGCAGCGTGTCTTGCCCGGTTCCGCCATAGATCGTGTCATAGCCTTCGTCCCCAACCAGGCTGTCGTTGTCAGCCTGTCCGTAAATCAGGTCGGCGGACTCGCCACCGAAAATGGCATCGTCACCATCTCCGCCGTCGAGCGTGTCTCTGCCTGCGCCACCAAGCAAGCGGTCGTTTCCCTGACTGCCGAACAGCCGATCGTCCCCTGCATTTCCAAAAAGGCTGTCATCGCCTTTATTGCCGTAAAGAGTGTCCTGATTTTTGCCACCGGTCAGCCGATCGTGATCTTCGCCACCGACGAGGAAGTCGTTTCCATCCATGCCATGCAATGTGTCTTGCCCGTCGCCACCGTTGAGCGTGTCATTCCCGGCATCGCCTAAAAGTGTGTCAGTGCCCGACCCGCCGAGTAGGAGATCATTGCCAAGTCCACCCAGCAGATGGTCATGGCCTGTTTCACCCATGATCTCATCGTTTCCGGCATTTCCAAACAAGACATCCTGG
>CAKZYL010000306.1 GCA_937884705.1 uncultured Roseovarius sp.
GCGTGATGAGGAAGAGATAAAATGCCTGTGCACAGCATGGCTGCATGGCAGGGTTGGTCCTTGTGCTGCATCGGCCTCACTCCTTTGTCTTGGCCGCTATCATTCAAATCGCTCGCGAACTCTCTCGAAACGCAAAGAAACTTCTTGAACTGCGCCATATCGCGCCGCTAAAAGGCGCAACACGGAGAGGTGGCCGAGTGGTCGAAGGCGCACGCCTGGAAAGTGTGTAGGCGGGAAACCGTCTCCAGGGTTCGAATCCCTGTCTCTCCGCCACCAACCCCCACCACCCGTCTCGGACATCAGGCTGACTGGCAAACCCTCGAAACAAGCTGGCTTTTTGGCCTCAACCCGTTGTGCCGAGCCAACCACTCCCCTGGAACTTGGAGACACGCCTGCCATTTTGAAAGCCTGTCTCCGCGTGTTTGATGCAAGGTCCGGTTTGGGTATTATCAGGGAATTTTTTGCCAATTCAGGCAAATAACAGGTGGAAACTGCGATGGCCACCCTTTGAAAATTAGAATTATTAATTAAATTCAGTGGCGTAGACGCCACCCACCAGCAGGTCTTGTTAACGCTGGTAACAGGTGAGTTTCAGCCTGGTAACAAGGCGTTTGGCCCGTGTTTCAGTGTTATCGGGATCCTGAAACCGGGATTTTGGTATTTTTTGCGATTTGCGCCTGAGCGGGCTCAGTCGATCAAGTATTGCGTTAGCAGCTTCTTTGGATCCGCCCAGCTCAAGGGCATCTCGAAACTCAGCAGAAGCGCCAGCGTGAGCCTCGCGATGTACCGTCCTTCGAAGACCGCCTTTTGCAGCTCGGGCGCCAGAAAGGCGAGCGCGATCAGCTTTCGGCGGTAACGGTCTTTGGGAGCGGTTTCACACCATGGCATGCCTTTGCTGTCGCGCTCCAACAATGCAAGCGCGTCGCGCACCGCCATGACGAGCACCGGACCTGGGCGGCTGACCAGCGCATCGCCAGGGATGATCTGCGGCGCGCCACCTTTGCTGTTCATGCAGATGGGCAAGGACAGTCTGAACAATTGCGGCTGGCTCCAACTGCTTTGGGTGGCAAACGCTCTGTTAAACAATTTCGCAAGCCAGACAGTGATCAATTGCTGCGGGATTGATTTTTCTTCCAAAATCGAGTGACACAGAGGCATGCGCCTTGTTTTTGCACTGTGTCTTGCTTTTGTTTCGGTCGTGTCTTTCGCTCTCTTTCAGGGAGCACTTTCCTATTTTACGGCCCAACAGGCTGAAAAAGCGGCGGCGCGGCTTACGGTCTACGAAAATACCCTCCAGTCTGAAATCCGACACTTTGCGCATCTGCCGTTTCTGCTGTCGCTTGACCCTATGGTCACTGAGGGGCTCGCGGCCGAGGATACCCGTCCTTTAGATCGCCGCTTGGCCAGATTTTCGCAAAGCGCGGGGCTGGATGCGATTTACCTGATGGATCACACGGGCCACACCTTGTCGGCGTCAAACGCCAAAGCACCCGATACGTTTAAAGGGCAGAACTATGGGTATCGCCCTTACTTCCAGGCCGCACAACAAGGAGAACTAGGAGAATTTTATGGCATCGGCGCGACGACCGGTCAGCCCGGCTATTTCTATGCGATTGCCGTGCGCCATCCCAACGAGGACGCAGACGGGGTGATCGCCAGCACAGCGGATCTTCCGCCCATACAGGACGCCTGGCAGGCCGCGTGAGAGCGGGGCGTTCTGGCCAATTCGGACGGTGTGATCCTGCTGTCCTCTGAGCCTGAGTGGCGCTACCGAACCTTGTATGACCTGACCGCCTCGCAAAAGGAACGGATCGATCAATCTAGGCAATTTGCCAAGGAAGCTCTGATGCCGCTGGACTGGTCGGTGGATGAGGTAGCGCAGACGGCCGTGATCGGTGGGGAGCATCTGCTTTATCTACGTACCAGGGATTTGCCGAACAGTTGGTCGCTGCATTTCTTTGAGCCGCTAGACACATCCGTGACTCGCGCCTGGCTCACCACGGGTATCTTCGTGATGATGGCGATGATGAGCTACACTGTGTTTCAGATGAACCGCGCACGCCGCGTGAGCGTGGCCTTGCAGAAATCTGAAAGCGAAGAGGCGTTGCTGCGACAGGCCAATGCGAAACTCGCCGTGGAAATTGAGGAAAGGCGGGTCGCGGAGCGTAATCTTCAGAAGACACAGGCCGAGTTGGAGCAGGCCGGGCGGCTGGCTGCGCTTGGGCAGCTTGCTTCGTCTGTGACACATGAGTTGGGGCAGCCGATTGCGGCTATGCGCAACCAGTTGACGGCGGCGGAAATCACCCACGGGGCGACGCCACTGAATGAAAAGATGCATGGCTTGGTGGCGCGAATGGAGAACATCACCAAGCAACTGAAGTTTTTTTCGCGCAAGGGTCGGGACAATTACGAGTTGCTGGATCTGAGGGATGTGGTGGCTGCTGCGCGGGATTTGGTCGCGCCAAATATTGCGCAAATCGGGGCGACGGTCTCCCTTTCGCAGCCGGATGGGCCGCTCAACCTCAAAGGCAATCAATTGCGGCTGGAGCAGGTGGTAACAAATGTCCTGCGCAATGCGTTGGATGCGGTGGAGACCCAAGACGACAAGCGTATTGACCTGTCCATGGGCGCAGACGCGGGGCAGGTCTGGCTTGAAGTGGCAGACACCGGACACGGACTGGGTGATCGGAGCTTTGAGGAGTTGCGGGAACCCTTTGCCACGACGCGGGAAAGTGGGCGAGGCATGGGGCTGGGCCTGACAATATCGGCTGGCATTGTGTCAGATCATGGAGGGCAAATCACGGCCCATAATCGCGACGGCGGCGGAGCTGTGTTCCGGATAACGATCCCACAGGATGAAAAGGCTGGCTACGCATGACACCGCATCGCGTATTGATCATTGATGACGACCAGATGATGCGCAACTCGCTGGTTGATCTTGCAGAGGCCGCCGGCTGGACGGCTAAGGCGCTTTCACGTGCAACGGATGCGGCTCGCTGGATCAACCAGTTCCAACCCGATGTCATCCTATCAGACTTGCGTATGCCCGATATGTCAGGGATGGATCTTTTGCTGAGCCTTAAGAGCGGGCCGCCTCTGGTTCTGATCTCCGCCCATGGTGATATTCCGGTGGCGGTCGATGCGATGAGCGCGGGGGCCTACAGTTTCGTCGAAAAGCCATATGATCCCAAAAGGCTGCTGCTGATTTTGACCCATGCGGCGGAGCAATATCAGATGCATCAGAGCAATCTCAGGCTGAAGGATCGTCTGCAGGAGCTGTCTGGGCTTGACCGGATGATTGTTGGGCAGACAGCTGATATTTTGGAGCTGCGACGGACAATTGTCACCCTGGCCGAGGGCCAGATGCCAGTGTTGATCAGAGGAGAGACGGGCACGGGAAAAGATCTGGTCGCTCGCGCGCTTCATGACACATCGGAGCGCTGCGATGGGCCATACGTGGCGCTGAATGCCGCGCAGATGACCGTCACGCAGCTGCCTATCATTGCGCAGGGGGCTTCTGGCGGTACGTTGTTTTTGGATGAGGTCTGTGCCTGTCCGCTGGATGTCCAACCGGCGCTCTTGCGGTTAATCGAGGCGCAAGAGATCTTGCCAGACGGAGCGGCCCTGCCTGAGAAAGTCGATCTGCGCATTCTATCTGCGACGAATGAAGACACAGCGCATGCGATTTCGGAAGGGCGATTGCGCCCGGATTTTTTGTTCCGACTGGAAGGTTTCGCTGTAACGCTACCCCCCTTGCAGGCGCGCCTTGATGACATTCCGCTTCTGGCAAACCGATTTCTTCAGGACAGCGCGGCGAGCTTTGGCGGCGTTCCACCGGAGCTGGGCAAAGAAGAGCTGGGGCTGCTTATGACCCATGACTGGCCGTGCAATGTGCGTGAGCTTAGCAATGTTATTGAGCGGTTTGTGTTCCTGTCCCGCATGTGCGAGGTCAAAATCTCTGACGCTATGTCGGGCGTTGCGGATTTTGCGGCCAAAAGACCGGGCCTGCGTGAAGCTGTGGCCGCTTTTGAACGCCAGATGATCTCTCGCGCGTTGCAGGATCACAATGGTCGGATGGATGAAACTGCCGGTGAACTGGGCATAGGCCGACGAACGTTGAATGAGAAGATCGTCAAACTCGGCCTCGACAAGGAAGCGCTTTTGTAGGCCTGCGGATTTCCGCAGGGCGCGCACCCCATCCCATGCAATTTTCTTCATGAGTCCTCGGCCTTGAAATCGGGTTTGCTGCGGCTACTGAACTTTGGGAGGAAAACTCATGAACAATTTTCTCAGCCGCGCGGCTGTTGCTGCAATCGTTGTTGCATTCGGCTCTGAAGCCATGGCGACAGAATGGAATGTGTCCCTTTGGGGCAAGCGCCGTGCCTTCACAGAGCATGTCGAAAAGCTGGCGGAACTGGTCAGCGACAAAACGGGCGGCGAATTCACCCTCAACATCAGCTATGGCGGCTTGAGCAAGAACCGCGAAAACCTCGACGGTATCTCCATTGGGGCGTTCGAGATGGCGCAGTTCTGCGCCGGGTATCATCGCGACAAGAACCCCTCGATCACCGTGCTGGAGTTGCCATTTTTGGGCGTGACATCGCTTGAGCAAGAGGTTGAGCTGTCGATGGCGGTCTATGAGCACCCGGCCGCAGTTGAAGATCTGGCGCGCTGGAATGCTAAGCTGCTGATGCCCTCACCGCTGCCGCAGTACAACATTGTGGGCGTCGGCGATGCACCAGAGAAGATCACCGATTTCGAAGGCCTGAGCGTGCGTGCGACAGGTGGTATTGGTGCGGCGATGGAAGCCGTGGGCGCAGTGCCCACATCTATGTCAGCCACCGAGGTGCGTCAGGCGATGGATAGCGGCGTTGTCAAAGCCGTAAGTTTTGCCCCCCATGCGCATATGTCTTTTGGCACGATCGAAAACGGCAAATGGTGGACGACAAACCTCAACCCTGGCACGGTTAACTGCCCGGTTGTGGTCAATACTGAAGCCCTGGCGGACCTCAGTGATGATCACCGCGAGGCGCTGATGAGTTCGGTGGATGAGGCGCTGGAACACTACATTGCCAACTACAATGGCGCGACAATGGATGCTTGGGGCCCTGCTCTGGAAGAGCGCGGGATCATCAAAGTCACCTACAGCGACGATGAGATTGCCGCGTTCAAGAAGGCCGCAGCGGCCCCAGCGGCAGAAGCCTGGATCGAGCAGAACACAAAAGCCGGACTGCCCGCGCAGGAGCTTTATGACCTTGTGACAGGCATGATCGCCTCCGGCAGCTAAGATCAACCCAATAGGCCTCGCGCGGACATTGCGCGGGGCTTTTTCCACCGACAGGATAACGCATATGGCGACCCCATCGCTTGTGCTGCGGGATGGCAGCGCACTCAGTATACTTGACCGAAAACTACTGGTGCTTGAACGGCTTTTTGCTTTGCTGAGCGGGCTGGCAGTTTTTTCCCTGATGGTCCTGGCCGTTATTTCGGTCTCGGGACGCAATTTCATGAACGCGCCCTTGCCGGGCTATGTAGACTGGATCGAACAGGCGATGCCGCTTATCGCGTTCATGGGCGTGGCATTTGTGATGCGGGAGGGCGGCCATATCCGGATGGACATTCTGGTGGGCCAGCTGCGTGGTCGCGCGCTCTATCTGGCGGAGTTGATCACGACGACCGGTGTACTGGTCCTGATGATCCTCATGGTCTGGGGGACGTGGTCGCATTTTGAGCGCAGTTTTGATTTCGCCGCCCCGCTGTGGAGCCGCGACAGCTCAATGGACATCTCACTGCCGATCTGGCCTGCGAAACTTTTGGCACCTTTGGCGTTTTCGATCCTGTGTCTCAGGCTTTGTCTGCAGATCTGGGCCTACATGCGCGGCATTATCACTGGTCAGACCGTAGCAGTTCCTGTGATCGCCGATGCGGCGAAACAGGCCAAGCTGGAAGCCAATCAACTTGAGGACCAAGACTGATGGAACCGATCGACATCGGTTTGTGGGTGACAGGCGGTTTGCTTCTCATGGTCATCCTCGGCATGCGTGTGGCCTTTGCGGCGGGTCTTGCCGGTATGGTGGGGCTCATCTGGATATTCTGGGCCAAGAAAGACTATGGGTTTGACGATTTTGG
>CAKZYL010000307.1 GCA_937884705.1 uncultured Roseovarius sp.
TTACGTGGGCGGTGATCTGGAATCCGTGAAATGGCGGCCAGTTGGGATGGGCGTAAAGCAAGCCATTCTGCCCATAGATGGTGACGCAAATGCGCGGCTTTTGTACATTCCTGCAGGCGGTGCGATGCCGGATCACGGGCACCGTGGCATGGAGTTGACCGTGGTGTTTCAGGGCGCCTACAGCGATGGCGAAAACCGGTTTGGACCTGGCGACATTGAGATCGCCGGTGAAGAGGATGATCACACACCAGTGGCTGACATTGGTGAAGATTGCATTTGCCTCACCGTGACGGACGCACCGTTGAAGTTTAACTCTTGGCTTCCACGGGTAATGCAACGCTTCTTCCGGATTTGATCCAGACAGAATTGAGTGGAAAGCCAGCGACACGTGCACGGGTCGCTGGCTTTTGCTTTGTGCGACCCTCTCCCGTTGAACCCTGATGCGGTTGGGCATAGAAGGCGCGCAGATTTGATCGCACGAAAACGCGGAGGCTGTGATGGGTTTCAAGATGGGCATTGTTGGGCTGCCGAATGTGGGCAAGTCCACGTTGTTTAATGCGCTCACCAAGACCGCTGCGGCGCAGGCCGCGAACTTCCCGTTTTGCACGATTGAGCCCAATGTGGGCGAAGTGGCCGTTCCCGATATACGGCTCGACAAACTGGCCGAACTCGCCAAATCCAAGCAGATTATCCCGACCCGCATGACCTTTGTGGACATTGCCGGTCTGGTAAAAGGCGCAAGCAAGGGCGAAGGCCTTGGCAATCAGTTTCTTGCCAACATCCGCGAGGTGGATGCGATCGCACACGTGCTGCGTTGCTTTGAGGACGGTGACGTCACCCATGTCGAAGGTCGCGTGAACCCAGTCGAAGACGCTGAGGTGATCGAAACCGAACTGATGCTGGCCGATTTGGAAAGCATCGAAAAGCGCCGTGCCGGATTGGTCCGCAAACTCAAGGGCAATGACAAGGAAGCGCTGCAGCAGGACAGGCTTCTCGCTGCAGCGCAGGCGGTGCTGGAGGAGGGCAAACCAGCGCGCATGGTTGAGGTCTCAGATGAAGACGCGCGCGCCTGGAAGAATTTGCAACTTCTGACGACGAAGCCGATCCTCTTTGTCTGCAACGTGGATGAAGGCAGCGCGTCCTCCGGCAATGATCATGCCTTTGCTGTTGAGGCGATGGCCGCGGAGCAGGGTGCAGCAAGCGTTGTGATATCTGCCCAGATCGAAGAGGAGATCAGCCAGCTCGATGCAGATGAGGCCGTGATGTTCCTCGAAGAAATGGGCCTCGATGAAGCCGGCCTCGATCGCCTGATCCGCGCAGGATACGATCTTCTGCACTTGCAGACCTATTTTACAGCAGGACCAAAAGAAGCCCGTGCCTGGACGATCCGCCAGGGCACGCTTGCGCCACAAGCGGCTGGCGTGATCCACGGTGACTTCGAGAAGGGTTTCATACGCGCGGAGACCATTGCTTATGACGATTACGTGTCTTTGGGCGGTGAGCAGGCGGCAAAGGAAGCTGGAAAAATGCGGGCGGAAGGCAAATCGTACTTGGTCAAGGACGGTGATGTGCTGCACTTCCTTTTCAACACGTGACGTGGGCTACGGCGTGCATTTTCTTTCAAGAAAATGGATCGGAAAATTTGAATTTTCCCAAACAGAATTTTTACAAAATTCTGGCGCCGAAATCTTCCTAAGATTTCGATGCCCTTAGCCGAAACGCGTCACAAAATTGCGCAACACGATCTCCGGCGCAAACACGTCCGCCGCTCTGCACATCTCAATAAGGCTGTCTGCATCTTCAGGCGGAAAATACCCTCTGTCGCGGTAAATGCGGATCCGCGTTTCAAACCCATTTGCGTCTGCCTCCGGATGGAATTGCGTAGCGTAAACGTTTTCTCCATGTTTGAACATTTGAAACGGACACGTGTCCGACCGTACCAAGTGCCTGCACCCCTCGGGCAGCGCCTGCAGCGCCTCCTTATGGCCGACGAACGCTGTGAATGCCGTTGGCACGCCGTCCAGCAACGCATCCTCTTTGCCATCAGCAGTGATTTCACAGTCTGACGTGCCAACCGGCTCGCCAAAGGCGCGTTTGCTGACGTCACCATCAAGATGTTTGCCCAGGATCCCAATCCCGTAGCAGCATCCGAGAAACGGTTTGTCAGTTTGTGTAATCACGGGCATCAGACCCAGCACCTGCGCTTCGATACGCGCTTCAACATCGGATTTTTTTTCTGGAGCATCGCTGACACAGCCGGGCCCCCCGCCAACGATCACGCCCGCGTAGTCGTCCAAATCAAGATCAGCCTCCAGGCTTTCCTGATCCAACCGAACCCTATGCACCGCGTCCGTGCTCAATCCGCCTTTGCGCAAGATCGCTTCGAATTCACTGTCGGATGCCTCTGTCTCAGGCCTTAACTGCAGGATCAAAAAGGGTTTCATGAACGCATACCTTCCAAGTCGCCCCCTCTGCGTGCCGGGTTTGGCCATAGCCGTCAAGCCCGGCCATGCTTGACGCTGTCCAGCAAAAGAATAGGCTGCGATCAGGGCAACTTTCGACACAATCTAAGGATTTCAGCCATGGTCCAGCGTTTGCATCTCGTCTTTGGTGGCGAGCTTTTGGATCTGCGCCGCAATGTGTTCAAGAACGTGGATGCGCTTCATGTTGTCGGGATTTTCCCGGATTACGCTTCGGCCTACAACGCGTGGAAAGCAGAAGCGCAGCGCACCGTGGACAATGCCAATATGCGCTACTTCATCGCCCACATTCACCGTTTGAGAGACGAAGAGGCCGAAGCATCGCCCACCGAAGAGTTGGGATGAGGCGCGGATTTGGGTGACGTGTCCAGCAACGAAACCAACACGGTCATGGTGGCCGACACCCGTCCAGACGGGGAAGTGGTTTGGTGTCACGCGGCGGATCCCTTGCACGTGGATATTGCCCATAGGTTGGCAGATCGCCTCACACAGGAACGTCCAGGCGTCCATCTTCTGGTGACCAGCGCAAAACCAATGTCGTCTTCGCCCAACGAAAACCTGAGCGTGTGCTACGCAGAATTGCCGCCCGAGACCAATAGCGGCACGCAAGCGTTTCTGGAGCGTTGGTCTCCGAATGTGTGCGTTTGGACGGTAGGAGATATTCGTCCTGTTTTGCTCTCGAGTGCCCATAGACGGCAGACCCCGCTCTATCTGGTTGATGCGGTCAATGCGCGCCTGTCGGGTACTGGATGGCGTTGGCTGCCCAACGGTCATCGCACTGCTTTCAAGCTTTTCGATGCGATCATGACGCGTGACGTGATGACAAGAGACGCGCTGCGCGGAAAGCTTGGCGTGCCTGCGACACGTGTTTCTGTCGGCGGGCCGCTCAAGCAAGGCTCCAGGCCGATGCGGTGCAACGAAGACGAGCGTGAAGAGCTTTCAAAGCTGCTTCTTGGACGGCCAGTGTGGCTTGGCGCCCATTTGGAAAACGAAGAAATCGCGGCCGTGTTGTCTGCCCACCTGGAGATCATTCGCATCTCGCACCGGACGGTTCTGATCGTGTCCCCGAAAAATCCGGCGGATGCCGCGATCGCGCGGGCCTGGCTTGATGAGAACGGCCTGCGCTATATCGAATGGTCCGAAGGGGACCTGCCCAATGAGACAACGCAGGTCATACTGGCCGATGATCCAGGGGATCTTGGTCTTTGGTATCGTGTCGCGCCGATCAGCTTCATGGGGTCTTCGCTGGTTCCAGGTACCTTTGGTAGCGATCCAAATGAGCCAGCCGCCCACGGATCGGCCATTCTTTATGGGCCGAATGTCCGTCAACATTTAGAGACTTACTCTCGGTTTTCCGAAGTGGGGGCCGCGCGCATTGTCCGGGATGCCAGCACTCTTGCCGCGGCGGTGCAGCGTATCATTCCCTCCGATCAATCTGCCAGTATGGCGCATGCAGCGTGGGATGTGGCGACGCAAAGTGCTGCTGTTATGGACCGCATTGTCGACTTGATCCTCGAGGCGCTTGATCGGCGCAAAAAAAGCTGATGCGTGCGCCGCTTTACTGGTCCAACCCCCCCGAAACCCCAGGCTGGCAGGCGCATCTTTTGTCGCCCTTGGCTGCTCTTTATGGCTCTGCCACCGCGAGGCGGATGGCACGAGCACCGCAGTACCGCGCTCCAGTGCCGGTAATCTGCGTGGGCAATTTGAACGCAGGCGGCACGGGCAAAACCCCCGTTGTGATTGCACTTTTGCAGCGTCTGAGCGGCATGGGTCATACCCCGATTGTCATTTCACGGGGCTATGGCGGCACACTGACCGGCCCGATTGAGGTTAACCCAAAAAAGCATGACGCCGCTGAGGTCGGTGATGAACCTCTGCTGCTTGCGGCCTTCGGGCGGGTGATCATTGGGCGGGATCGATCCGCCGCTGCGCAGCTTGCCGTGAAGGCCGGTGCGGATGTTCTGATCATGGATGATGGGTTTCAGAACCCTAGCGTGGCCAAAGACATCTCAATCATTGTGGTCGATGCCGTGGCGGGATTTGGGAATGGCAGGTGTATTCCGTCCGGGCCATTGCGAGAGGCTGTGCCCTCCGGTCTCAAACGCGCGGATATGATTTTGTCTATTGGAGAGCCGGTCGCGCAAAAGGTTTTCGCGAATACATGGGGGCCTGCGATCCGAGAGCTCCCTCATGTCAAAGCGCGGTTTGAACCGCTGCAAACTGGTATGGATTGGTCTGATACGCGGGCGCTTGCATTCGCGGGGATCGGTCGACCGGAAAAGTTTTTTGCGACGCTGCGCAGTTTGGGCGCCGATTTGGCCCGGTCCGAGGCACTTGAAGACCATCAAACTCTGACAAAATCATTGATGACGCGGCTCGAGGGCGAGGCAAAGCTCTTGGGAGCGCAGCTTGTCACGACGGAAAAAGATGCCGTTCGCCTGCCGCAAGACTTTCGTCAAAAGGTGGTGACCCTGCCGGTTCGCCTTGCGTTGGACGACTGGAGCGCGCTTGATCAGGCGCTCCAGTCGAAGGGGATCAGTTAAGTTTCCCTTCGATGATCTCTTTGAGTTCGGGATAGGCCATATTCTGGTACTTCTTCCCGTCGATGATCAATGTGGGCGTGGAGTTCACCTGGTCGGTTTCGCTGTTTTCCTGGTAAACGGCCACCAACGCTTGGGCGTGATCACGATCTGACAGACACGCGTCCAGTTCATCCGGCGTTAGACCCGCTTTCTTGCCGATCGTGCGCAAACGGTCTGCGACACCGGCATCGGTGCCATCGCCGATCCAGTCCCGCTGTTCTTCGTAAATCATGTCGGTGATGCCAAAGAAGCGGTCCTGACCGCCACAGCGCGCCACCATCGAGGCCCAGAGGCCAAACTTGTCGAAATAGACATCCCGGTGGATAAACCGCACTTTGCCCGTGTCGATGAAGTCCGCTTTCAGGTCTTTGAACTGGCTTTGGTGGAAGCGGGCGCAATGCGGACATGTGAAAGAGGCGTATTCAATGAACGTCACCGGCGCATTTTCGTCGCCGAGGGCCATTTCAACCACGTTCGATGTGTCCACCTCACCGTCCTGGGCAAAGGCTGTGCTGGCCACAAAGCCGTTGCTCATCAGCATCGTGCCACCCAAAAGTGCCATGTATTCACGTCTGTTCATGTTCGTCCTCACGTGTCTAATCTCGGTTTTTCAGAAAGTTCTGCGCCAGTGCCTCAAGAGCATCGCGCAGGCCCTCATCGCTCACGTCTTTCGTCATCACACTGGCATGCTTGCGCGTCACTTCATCGAGGGGCGGTACCTCGGCCTCTGCCTTGCTGGCAAATGCCACTTGCCCCTCGGCAAATCCGGTGGGTGCAGTTTGGGTCACCCGGACGCGCGATATCGCGTTATAGCCGTAGGCGGCGTTCACCTTCTCGCGCAGTGTTTCTTTTTGCATCTCAAGCACGGGGGCCTGAGCGCCAGTCGTCAGCACCGTCAGCGTCGCGCCAAAACCCTGACGCCCATAGCTCACCTCAACCGGAAGGGCGATGTCGGCCAGATCCTGCCCCACAATCTCAACCCAATGGGTTAAAACACGGCTCACAGCAAAGCCGCGGCTTTCCGTGGCTTTCCGGATCCGCTGTGACAGCAGTTTTCCGCTGCGTTTGAAGCCATTTGTCGTGCCTTGATGCACGGGCATGGCTGACCTCCTGACGTGTTTGTACTAACTTAATATATGGACACACGAATAACAGCCCTTCACGGAACGGTGCAGTGATAACAGATGCGTGATTTTGCGGCTCAAAACCTGCTCGAGTGGTACGATCGACACGCCCGCGACCTGCCGTGGCGCGTAGCGCCGACTCGTTTGGCGCAAGGCGAAAGGCCGGATCCCTACCGCGTCTGGCTGTCTGAGATCATGCTACAGCAAACCACGGTTGCTGCGGTCAAATCCTACTATGAGCGATTCACCTCGCTTTGGCCCAGTGTGACGGATCTGGCCAACGCCGAGGATGCAGACGTCATGGGCGAATGGGCCGGTCTGGGGTATTACGCCCGGGCGCGCAATCTTTTGAAATGCGCCCGCGTTGTGGCCTTTGAACATCACGGTGTCTTTCCAACGACACGCGACGGGCTGCAGGAGTTACCAGGGATCGGCCCCTACACCGCCGCTGCGATTTCCGCCATTGCGTATGACGCACCAGAGGTGGTCGTCGATGGGAATGTTGAACGCGTTATGGCGCGTCTTTTTGACATTCGCACACCGCTTCCGGCAGCCAAGCCAGAGCTTGTCGAGGCGGCCAGCACCCTGACCCCCGACATGCGGCCCGGCGATTACGCGCAAGCTGTGATGGATCTCGGCGCCACCATCTGCACGCCCCGCAACCCGGCCTGCGGCATCTGCCCGCTGCAAAGCCCCTGCGTCGCGCGGTCCGAGGGGGTTCAGGCGGAGCTGCCCAAGAAGACCCCGAAAAAGCCAAAACCCACGCGTCTTGGCATCGCCTATGTGGCACGCCGGACCGATGGTGCATGGCTTCTGGAGCAGCGCCCCGACAAAGGGCTCTTGGGCGGGATGCTGGGCTGGCCCGGCAGCGAATGGAACGACGCGCCGGAGCCCTTGCCGCCCACGGACGCCGCGTGGCAAGCGCTTGGCGAAGAAGCGCGCCATACCTTCACGCATTTTCATCTGCGCCTGCGGGTTGAGGTGGCGCTTTTGCCGTTAGATCACGTGCCAACCCGTGGCCGGTTTGTCGCAGAACGTGATTTTCGACCCTCAAGTTTACCTACCGTTATGCGAAAGGTCTTTGACTTAGCGCGACATCGCTTCGAAAATGCCACAAACCCATAGTACCGCCGCAGCGCATGCATAAGTGGGACATCGAGGAGCACAGTCATGATACCTGCCAACCAGGTGGCTCGACTTCAAAACGCCATTCCATTCTGGATGTCACTGACGCTTGTGCCCGTGGCGTGGTTCAGCGCCGTGCATGGCGGCTGGGCTGTCATACTGCTGCCGCTTTGCACCTGGTATCTCTTTTCGCTGCTCGATGCGATCTTGGGTCTCAACAAGGACAATGCCGATCCCGAAACAGCTGAGGATCAACTAAACTGGTACAAGCTCATCACGATCATCTGGGCGCCCATTCAGTTTTGCGTGCTCTTCGGAATGATCTGGTACGCCACAGGGCCAGGGGACGCGCATCTGTCGCCGCTTGAGACGATTTTGCTCTTTTTCGGCGTCGGCGTGATCACCGGAACGGTGGGCATCAACTACTCCCACGAACTGATGCATCAAAAGGACAGCAAAGAGCGCTTCCTCGGCGATGTTCTCCTCTCGATGGTGCTCTACTCGCATTTCCGGTCCGAGCATTTGCTCGTCCACCATCGCTATGTCGGCACCCCGAAGGATCCCGTGTCAGCGCGCTACAACGAGGGGTTCTACCGCTATTTCCCCCGTGTTCTGCGTGAATGCTTTGTTTCTGCATTTCAGGCGGAAAAGGCCATGTTGCGGCGCAAGGACAAAGCTTGGACGGATCTGTCCAATCCCTTCTTCCGCTACTGGGGGCTTCAGGGTCTGATGCTTGCGCTTGCTCTTGTGATCGGAGGCTGGGAAGGCCTCGCGCTCTTCTTTTGGCAGGCCTTTGTCGCCGTCTGGCAGCTTGAGCTGACCAATTACATCGAACACTACGGCCTGACGCGCAAACATCTGGGTGATGGCAAGTATGAGTATGTCCAACCACGCCACAGCTGGAACGCCTCACAAAAGGCGTCGAACTGGCTGCTGATCAATCTGCAGCGTCATTCAGACCATCACTTCAAGCCCGATCGCCGGTTCCCGCTTTTGCAAAACTATGAAGAAGATGAAGCGCCGCAGCTGCCTTATGGCTACCCGATCATGACCATGGCCGCTATGGCACCGCCGCTATGGCGCCGCGTGATGAACCCGCGCGTGCGCCGCTGGAGAGAAATGTACTACCCCGAGGTCACAGATTGGCTGCCCTACAACAAAGCCGCCAATCCGCTTCCTCGTTAAAGGCAGCCTATGCTGCTTGCGGCAAATGCCCGGTTTTCACATAGATCAAACACCCTTCGTCTGACCAAGGCTTGTGCTGGGACATATGCGGGCTCCGGATCCACGTGCCCGCCGGATACGTTCCGTGCTCGTCTTCAAATGTGCCCTCCAGCACCAGGATCTCTTCTCCGCCCCAGTGGTTATGCGGCGTGAACCTTGTCCCTGGTTCCCAGCGGACCAACGCCACGTTTTCCGATTTAGAGCTGTGAAGCGGAAGCACGGACAGGCCTTTGACCATGCCAGGCCGGAAGGCGGCGGTCTTGGTATCAACATGGAACTGCTCGGTGTCGTCTTCGTCAAACTGATGCAGCTTCACAAAGATCGTCGCGCCCTCAGCCGTGTGCGGCTTGTGGCTCGTCCCGATCGGGTTGCGCACATATGTGCCGGTCGGGTAATCGCCGGTTTCGTCCGAAAAGACACCGTCGAGAACAAAAAACTCTTCCCCACCGCCATGGGTGTGGGCATCAAAGTAGCTGTCCGGCGCAAAGCGCACGATCGTCGTGGCGCGCGCCACCTCATCGCCGATGCGGTCGAGCATCATGCGCTCCACACCGGCGGCGGGGGAGGCCACCCAGTCATACTCATCGGGCCGGATAACGACGCGCTCAGAAAAATCAGCATTTACTCTCATGGCAGTGTCCTTTCCATGTCTAGAAGGGTTTGTGTCGGGTCACGAAAGACGGCGCAGCAGCGGTTGCACCGCGTGGTCATAGGGCGCGTCAGATCGCGCGGCGCGCGAGATCAGTTGCGCGCCCTCCACCAGAGACAAGATGCTGTGCGCCTCGTCCTTGGGGTCAGCGATGAGGCCCGGGATGCTTGCATCCGCGCCCGCCTTGTCAAAGACCCTCGCCAGCCATGCCAGGCTGTCTCGGTGAAATCGGTTGAGATGGGCCAGCGTCTTGTCGTCAAAACTGTCGCGTGCCGCGCTGAATGAAACGCAAAGGCATATGCGTGACCCTTGGCTCAGCGCCTCTTTGTAGAGACCGAGATACGCTTTTAGATCCTCAGCGGCCGTTCCGCGTCTGTCGGAGATCCGCGTCAGATCATCGGCAAAGCGCGCGGCATAGCGTTCTATGAGCGCTGTGGCGAGATCGGCCTTGGTCGCAAAGTGATAGTGGATCGACGCTTTCTGAATGCCGATCTCTTTGGACAGGTCAGCATAGCTGAACGCGTCAAACCCACGGGTTCGGGCGAAATGTTCAGCGCAGTCGAGGAGTTGGTCTTTCGTTGGCATAACTACCATCTAGTAGGTAGGTAATTTTGATTCAAGACCGTTAAACGAAAAACCCCCGCAAAAGCAGGGGTTTCAAATGATCTTGTTCAAAGGATCACTCGGCGGGTGTCGCCACTGTGTCGCTCTTGTTCTTGCCCTTGATCGGTGCCCAGATTTTCTTGTTCGTCAGGTAAAGAAGAACCGACAGAACGCTGAGCATGATAAAACCAACAAGGCCTGAGAACTGCCGATCCATCATCTTAGGCTCAGCGGTCCACATCAGGAACGAGGCTACATCTTTTGAAATACTGCTGATGTCATTTGCGTGCCCATCATTGAAATCCACGTCTTCACCCCAAAGCGGGGGCGCCATGGAAATCCAGCCGCCCGGGAACGCCGTGTTCTCATAGAGAATGGTGCCCGCTTCTTCTTTCTCTTCACCGGTGTAACCCGTGAGCAAAGAGTAGATGTATTCAGGGCCGCCCATGCCTTTGAAAAGCTGGTTCACACCTGTGCCATAGGGGCCGCTGAACCCTGCGCGTGCCTTGGCCATCAGGCTGAGGTCTGGCGCGTTTTCAAGAAGCGATTCAGGGAAGTGATCTGTGGGCTTTGCGGGCCGCCAATCATCAAGCTCTGCGTCATAGATTTCATAGAACTCCGCATAGGCACGCATCTGATCCTCGGGTAAGTGCGGGCCTCCGGCATCGGACAATGTGCGAATGGGAACGAACTTCAGGCCATGACAGGACGAACAGATCTCCGTGTAGACTTGAAGTCCTCGTTGAAGCTGGTTCTCGTCAAAAGTTCCAAAGGGTCCTTCGAAGGAAAAGTCGATGTCTTTGACTTTTCCAGCGCCACCCGCGGCCAGAGCTGCTGTGCCGGTGAGGCACAGCGCAGCTGCTGCGGAAAGTGCGATACGTTTAAACATTGGTCTCGCCTTCCTTATTCCGCAGGTGTTTCAACAGCACCGCCGCCAGAAGACACGGATTTGCCGTAATGTTCTTTGAAGTCCTCTTCGATGGTTTCCGGCTGCGCGAGCGGCTTTTCGATAACGCCCAGAAGCGGCAGGATCACCAGGAAGTAGGCAAACCAGTACGTCGCCCCGACAAGACAGATGATCGGATAGATACCTTCCGCGGGCATCGCGCCGACCCAGGTCAAGACGAGGAAGTTCACCACCAGCGTCCAATAGGCAATCTTGAACATTGGGCGATACCGGCCCGAACGGACCGACGAGGTGTCGAGCCACGGTGTCAGAGCCATAACGGCGATCGCACCGAACATGGCCAGGACACCGAAGAATTTACCGTCAACGATTCCGCCCGTTAGGAAGTTTGCCGCAATCACGATCCATACCGTGTCATCAAACCCTCGAAGGATCGCGTAGAACGGCAGGAAGTACCATTCGGGCACGATGTGCGCAGGCGTCGCCAGGGCGTTGGCCTCAATGTAGTTGTCCGGGTGACCCAGGTAGTTCGGCATGAAACCCACGATGGCAAAGAACACTGCCATAATGACCGCCAATGCGAACAGATCCTTGATCACGAAGTACGGCCAGAAGGGAACGGTGTCTTTTTGGGCATCCGCTTTCGACGTGCGGCGCACTTCAACCCCTGTTGGGTTGTTGTTGCCCGTGGTGTGGAACGCCCAGATATGCAGCGCCACAAGGCCCGCAATTACAAATGGTAGCAGATAGTGCAGCGAGAAGAAGCGGTTCAGCGTCGCATTATCCACCGCGGGTCCACCCAAAAGCCAGGTCTGGATCGGCTCACCGATGAACGGGATCGCGCCAAAGAGACCGGTGATCACGGTTGCACCCCAGAAGGACATCTGACCCCATGGCAGCACATACCCCATAAAGGCCGTGCCCATCATCAGCAGGTAAATCAGCATGCCGATGATCCATGTGATCTCACGCGGCGCCTTGTAGGATCCATAATAGAGACCGCGGAAAATGTGCAGGTAGACCGCAAAGAAGAAGAGCGAAGCGCCATTCATATGCAAATACCGGATCATATGTCCGCCATTCACGTTGCGCATGATGTGCTCAACCGAGGAGAAGGCATAGTCCACATGCGGCGTGTAGTGCATCACGAGCACGATGCCGGTGATGATTTGAAGCGCCAGACAGAATGTCAAAACAATGCCCCAGATCCACATCCAGTTAAGGTTCTTGGGCGTGGGGATCATCAACGTGTCATACAACAGCCCAACGATGGGAAGACGCGAATGAAGCCACTTTTCAGGTTTTGATTTTGGTTCGTAATGATCGTGAGGGATACCACCCATAGCGCGTTTCCTTATCCCAGTTTAATCGTTGTTTCGTCGACAAATTCTGCAACAGGCACAGGCAAGTTTGACGGTGCCGGCCCACGTCGAATTCGCCCTGATGTGTCATAGTGCGACCCGTGACAGGGGCAGAACCACCCACCAAAATCGCCCGCGTCACCCAAAGGCACGCAACCCAGATGCGTGCAAACGCCCATCTGAACCAGCCATTCGCCCGCCTCATCCATCGAGCGGTTTTCATCAGATCCGTCAGCGCCCGGATTGTTCGCGTTCCGCGCGTCATTGTCGGGCAAGTCAGAGAGATCCACGGCCCGTGCGGCCTCGATCTCGTCTGCGGTGCGACGACGAATAAAAACAGGTTTGCCGAGCCACTTCACCGTAAGCTGTGTGCCTTCAGCGACATCGGCGACATCGACGCGGATAGAACTCAGCGCCTGAACATCGGCCGATGGGTTCATCTGATCCACAAGCGGCCAGATCGCGGCGCCAGCCGTAACTGCGCCTGCGCCGGCCGTTGCATAGTATAGAAAGTCTCTCCGAGTACCTTCTTCATTCTCAGTGTGTGACACTGGTAATTCTCCGTATTGCTGGCCCTCTCCCGTGGGCTGACTTGCGGTTTACTCAGCGCAGCCCCAAGGCTGTTCCGCGCATCAGAAAGTTATCTAGCAGAGTTATCAAGGGTATCCAGTGCAACAAAGGCACTATTTGAAAGAAGTGCGCATCTGTCGCGCTTGTCGCCATGCTGCAGCGGGTGTAAGCACAATTCATTAGCCCGAAGTGGAACCCAAAATGCTTCGACAGATCCAAGCTGCGATAGCAGCTTTCTTCATAACAGCAGCCCCCGCAGCAGCCGAGCTAGAGCTGAGCTTCTACCTTGGTTGGCAAGAAACCGAAGACAGCACAGT
>CAKZYL010000308.1 GCA_937884705.1 uncultured Roseovarius sp.
CCTTTCACGCCTGAAAGCTTCGCGGAGCAGCATCCAAAGCTGTTCCGCGTTGCTGCGTTAGGTGCCCATGTCGGGATCAGAAGACACGGCCTCCTGACCGCACATGACATCGCCGAGCGTGCAGGGCTGGCGCTGCCCGATGTGCCCCGCCGCCACTCCATACCAGTGACACTGCCCGACGGCACCCCGGTCGTGATCACCGAAAACCGCCTGTCTTGTGCCAAGCTCGGCGACGCTCTCGACGATGATCTGACCCCGTCAGACTGGCTCAAAATGCTCAATGATCGGGTGTTCTTCTGGCCCTCCCCCCGCTTCGGGGAACAGCATCTGCTCTCCCGCCTTAAACTGGGCTTTGCCTGCGAATGGCAGGTCTATGACACGCTCCGCCTGCTCAGGCCGGTTTGGGCCCGCGCCGAAATCGCGCCGATCAACACAGGCTCAACCCTGCGCAAACCCGCCCGTCGCGGCCTTGCGACCTTTGCGCCCCTCGACGGTTTGGATTACCCCGCGTGGCGCAAATCCCGTGGCAAGGCCACCCCAGACATGATCAAAGAGGTCACCGTGCGGGGGTCTCTCGCTCACGCAGGCACCGCCCTTCTTTCTACTGAACCGGCAGCACCCACAGGGTGCCGCATTCTTTGAAAGAATGCGGACCGAAATCTTTCAAAGATTTCGCGCCCCTTACGAATGCACGCCCTTCATACCTTCTGCATGGTACCGATCGCCTGCCGCGGCCCCCGCCGGCATGATCTCATCCAACCGTGCGAGATCCTCAGGCGATAACACCACATCCAACGCCCCTACATTCTGCTCCAGATAGGCCACCCGCTTCGTCCCCGGAATCGGCACAATATCCTGACCCTGCGCCAGCACCCAGGCCAACGCCAGCTGCGCCGCGGTACAGCCCTTCTCCGCGGCCATCTCCTTGACGCGCGCAACCAACGCGAGGTTCTGCGGCAGGTTCTCATCGGAAAACCTTGGGTTGGCCCGGCGAAAATCCTTCTCATCCATGCCGTCCAGCGTCGTCACCGCTCCGGTCAGGAACCCGCGCCCGAGTGGCGCGTAGGGCACAAACCCCACGCCCAATGTCCGGCACGTCCCCAGAACGTGTTTCTCCGGCCCTCGCGACCAAAGCGAATATTCCGACTGCAGCGCGCTCACCTGGTGAACAGCACAGGCGCGCGTCAGCATCTCGGGCGACACTTCACAGAGCCCGATATGCGCGATCTTGCCCTCGGCCACCAACCCGGCCAGCGCCTCCATCGGTTCTTCAATCGGCCGCCCGTCTTCCACGCGATGCAGGTAGTAGAGATCAATCTGCTCCACCCCCAACCGCCGCAGGGACGCCTCACAGGCCTCTCTCACATAGCTGGGGTCATTGTTGATCGTCCGCGCATACTCGCCGCGCTTGCGCACGATGCCAAACTTCGTGGCCACGGCAAAGTCTTTGCCGCGCTCGGCGATGAACCGACCGATCAGCTCTTCATTGTGGCCGATGCCATAGGTGTCAGCCGTATCAAAAAAATCGATGCCCAGATCGCGCGCGCGCGCCAGCACCTCGAGCGACGTGGCATCCTCTGCCGCGCCATAAAACTCGCTCATCCCCATGCAGCCCAATCCAAGCGCAGACACATGCAATCCACCGAGCGATCGTTTTGGATGATCCGTCATTTTTCATGGTCTCCTGAATGTTGTACAAGTTGGGTTTTGCCCGTTCGAAACTTACCCCAACTTGGGGTAACACGGGCTTATCCGGTCAATTCGCGCGGGATGACGAAATCCAGCGCCCTGCCACTTCCGGTGCCAATCTCACGCCAATCCGTGACGTCAAATTCGGCCACCAGCGTGGCACATGTAGGATAGTCGAAAAACCGCGGATGCGGCGGCGGCACCTGCACGATGCTCTGGGCAAACCATGCGATGCCCGGATTGTGGCCCAGCATCAGAACGGTCTCGCCTTTTGCCCCGCGTAGCGCGTCCATCATAACCTGCGGATCGGCCAGATAAAGCGCCTTCTTGAACTGTGCATCACAGACAAAGCCCAGCCGTGAAAATGTCTCTCTCGTGCGCAGCGCAGAAGAGCTAAGCAATTGATCAGGAACGTATTTTCGGGCACGAAGCCAGTCGCCTAAAACCCGCGCTGACACGCGGCCCCGCCCATTGAGCGGCCTGTCATGGTCCTCCACCAAAGGATCATCCCAGCTTGATTTGGCATGACGCATCAATACCAGACGCTTCATTGAAAGGCCTTCATGTGAAAGGACGATTGCGCCTCATCGCGCCCATATTCCCGGCTCACAGGGCAGGCGCGGCGCACTGCGCAGCCGCGGCTCAAACAATCATTTCCCTGCCGCGTCAGATCCGATTTGCAGCCGGGGACATCATACATATCCCCCATCAGCGCGCCCACCGGACAGGCCGTCAAACAGGGCTGGTCAGAGCAATGATCACATGGCGATGGCCCCGCCTTAGGTGTTGATATCTCATAAGAAAATCCAACTGCGCCCCGGTAGGACACCATCAATCCAGCCTCGTCATGAACCAGCAGTCCAACGGGTGATTGATGCGCCCGCCCACTCAGCTGGGCCCATTTGAAGAAGGGTTGATAGGGTGGCGGACCAAAGGGAAAAAACGCCTCGCCGCCCAGATCATGGGCCAAAGCGCCCACCACGCGCGACGACCACCGATCCAACGGATCGCCGTGACCATCGAGATACTCGGGCGAGGCTGTGAATGTCGGCCAAAAGCCCGGCTCAAGCGGCCCGAGCAGGAACAGGGATTTGATGCCTTTCGGCAGTTCTTCATTGACCGCACCCATAACGCATAGCTGCGCGCGGCTTGCGCGTAACTCTATGTCTTTGAAGGATAAACGCACCGTCTGCATCGGTCCGTCCTTGTGCCGTTACGAGATTGACCTTACGCGATTCCATCTGCCGCGCAAGCGCTGCTCTTTGTCGATTTGCTTAATCGGCCCGTATCATTGAGCCCGCACCGTGATCGGTAAAAAGCTCAAGCAGCACAGCATTGGGCGCCCGGCCATCGATGATCACAACAGCGCGGACACCGGCCTCAATGGCATCCAGGGCGGTCTGCGTCTTGGGGATCATGCCGCCCGCGATCACGCCGCTTGCGGTTAAGTCCTTAATTTGTTGAGCAGAAAGTTGGGTCAGGACTTGGCCTGCAGTGTCTTTCACACCCTCCACATCCGTAAGCAGCAAAAGCCGGTCTGCCTTAAGCGCAGCGGCCACGGCCCCGGCGGCATCATCGCCATTGATGTTGAACGTCTCGCCATTCCGCCCACCCCCCAGAGGCGCAATGACCGGAATGGCATGATCGCGAAAGAGCGTGTGCAGGATCGACGGGTTCACCTTCGACGGCACCCCGACCAATCCGAGGGAGGGATCGGCCGGATCACAGGTGATCATGCCCGCATCCTTGCCGGAGAGCCCCACGCCCTTGCCGCCCTGACCGTTGATTGCCTGCACGATGCGCTTGTTCACGCGCCCCGATAGGACCATCTCAACCACATCCATCGTGGCGGCATCCGTCACGCGCTTGCCGTTGACGAAATCAGATTTGATATCAAGGCGTTGCAGCATCTCATTGATCATCGGTCCGCCGCCGTGAACGATGACCGGGTTCACGCCGACCTGCCGCAAAAGCACGATATCACGGGCAAAGCTCTGCATGGCTTCATCGCTGCCCATGGCATGGCCGCCGAGTTTCACCACGACGATTGCGCCGTCATAGCGCTGCATGTTTGGCAGTGCTTCGCTCAGCGTTCTGGCTGTGGACGCCCAATCTTCGTGCATGGCTCGTGTCTTCATGTTGCTGCCTTGTGTTGAGGCGGGCTTATGATGCGATATCGGGCGTGCCGCAAGGGTCAGGACAAGAGATATGCCAACTGCGGGGATATTTTGGGCCAGAAGAAGCGGGGGCGTCAGGCCAAACCGGCAATCGTTGCGCGCAGTGTCGGCAGTCCAGTGCCCTTTTCGCTCGACGTTAGGATCAGTTCCGGAAAGGCCGCCGGGTGGGTCGCCAGCCGCTCTCGCACCTGTTTGAGAACGCGCGTTTCATCCTTGGCTTTGATCTTGTCGGCCTTGGTCAGGACGCATTGAAATGTCACGGCCGCGCTGTCGAGCAAGGCCATAATCTCTTCATCCACAGGCTTGATCCCGTGCCGCGCGTCAATCAGCACGAAGGCGCGGCGCAACGTGGCGCGACCCGAGAGATACTGTTTCAAAAGCGCCTGCCAAGCCTGAACCTTGGCGAGCGGGGCGTTGGCATATCCATAGCCCGGCAGATCGACCAGATAGTGACTGTCTGCGAGCGCGAAATAGTTGATCTCTTGCGTGCGCCCCGGCGTGTTGGAGGCGCGAGCCAGGGCTTTGCGCCCGGTCAACGCGTTGATCAAAGATGATTTTCCGACGTTGGACCGACCCGCAAAGCAGACCTCTGGCCGATCCGCATCGGGCAGGCCGGACATGGCCACCACGCCTTTGACGAAATCCACGGATCCCGCAAAGAGCTTACGCCCGGTTTCCAGAATTGCGGGATCGGGTTCCTCTGTCAGCGGGAAGGGCAGCGCCATCAGAGCGGCTCAACACTGTCACCGAGGGTCAGCGTACCTGCTTTTGTGACCACCGCGGAAATCCCGAAATTCATGTGCCCAAACGCACGCATGAGCGTTCCCACCATGTCGGTGTCTTGCGCGCCTGTCATCGGGTTCGCGGCGGGAACCTTGCAGCGTTCGATGGGCTCTTCTATGCGCAGTTCGGCCTCGCCGGCGCGGATGGTTTTGCCGACCCAATCAAACTCTTCCCACGCATTGAGCCCGTCCATATGGATATTGCAGCGCCAGCGAAGCTCGGAGAGGTCCTGCGTGGTTTCCTGTGACACGGCTGCGTGGGAGGCGAGGTTGATCAGGCTGATCGACGGGTAATTGGTGTCGGTCATTCCCTGGGCCACACTGCGCACCAGCCGCACCGATTGCGGACGCGCGACCGGCATGATCTGACGGACCCAGGCGAGAAACGCGTCTTGCTCTTTGTTAGGGTCGAATGTCAGGTCGTCCAGCTCGGGGTGCTGCAGTGTTAAAACGCCGCTCTTTTCCTCGACGCGCGTGGTGATGGCCTGGATCGCGGGCACCTCTGAGGCGCGGGTAAACTTGCGGCAATGGGCCCATTCAGATCCATCCGCATCAGAGAGCTCATGGGCGACTGCCCACGCCCTGTCCCACGGCATGGTCTGGCCTTCTGAAAGCGTAATCCTGTCCAGTGCCTCGCGCCCATGCGCCTTGATCGGGTGGCGCCAGATGGCACGGATCGCCGGCATTACTTGTCACCAGCCGGGGGTTCGGCTTTGGCCTTCTTTTTGAAACTTTCCCGGATGTTTCCAAACACGTCGGGCTTATATCCCTGGCTGCGCATGATGATGTATTGCTGCACAAAGGTGATCACGTTGTTGGCGATCCAGTAGATCACGAGGCCGCTGGCAAAGCTGCCCAGCATGAACATGAAGACCCAGGGCATCCAGGCGAAAATCATCTGCTGGGTGGGATCTGTGGGCGCCGGGTTGAGCTTTTGCTGCAGCCACATGGAGATGCCCAAGAACAGCGGTAGAATGCCGATAAAGATCAAAGCGAGGATTGATCCGGGCTCCGGCCCCGCCCAGGGGAAGATGCCCCAAAAATTATAGATCGAGGACGGATCGGGTGCGGAGAGGTCCTTGATCCAGCCAATCCAAGGTGCGTGGCGCAGTTCGATGGTTACGAAAATCACCTTGTAGAGCGAAAAGAAGATCGGGATCTGCAAGAGGATCGGCAAACAGCCTGCTGCAGGATTTACCTTTTCCTTCTTGTAGAGGTTCATCATCTCCTTCTGGAGCTTCTGGCGGTCATCACCGACCAGCTCCTTGAGTTTCTCCATTTGCGGTTGAAGCTCTTTCATCTTGGCCATGGAGACGTAGGATTTATAGGCCAGCGGCAGCAGCACGATTTTGATCAGCAGCGTCAGGCCGATGATGGCCCAGCCCATGTTGCCGATGAGCACATTGAGGTAGTGCAGAACCGCAAAGATTGGCTTGGTCAGGAAGAAAAACCAACCCCAGTCAATGGTGTCGAGAAACTCGGGGATCGGGTTTGCGTCGTCATTTTGATAGTTGCGGATGGTCGCCCATTCCTTGGGTCCGGCGAATAGCCGGATTGAGGCTGACACGGTTTCGCCCGGTGCGATGGCTTGCGTGGGTTGTTGCGCGGTCGTCTGGTAGATGCCGCGGCTTGGGTCCTGGAACGTGCTAATCTTAAGACCGGCACCTTTCCCGGGGATCAAGGTGGTCATCCAAAAGTGATCGGTGAACCCGGTCCAACCGGCCTCTTGCACTGTGAATGTCTCATGCTGACCGACGGTTTCGAGCTTGCCGTATTTCACGTATTCCCTAACGCCGTCGATCTTCTGAATGGCGCCTTCATGGAGAATGAAGAAGTTCTTCAGGTCATCTGGCAGGCTGTGCCGGGCCAGGATGCCATAGGACGCCAGGGTGTGACTGGAAGATCCTGTGTTTTCAACCGATTGCGCGATGGAGAACATCAGTTTGTCGTCAATGCTCATTTCGCGGGTGAAGATCAGGCCCGCGCCGTTATCCCATGTCAGGGTGATCGGCGCGCCGGGGGCCAGTGCGGTGCCGCTGGCCACGTTCCAGCGTGTGTTTGCGCCTGGCACCTGATCGGGCGTGAGGCCGCTGCCCGGGGCCCAGCCGAACAAGGCATAATATGGGTCTGTGGTGCCCACCGGCGACAGCAGCGTCACAATGGGTGACCCCTCGTCCAGCGTCTCGCGGTAGCCTTTGAGGCGCAATTCGTCGATGCGACCGCCGTTGAGAGAGATTGTCCCCTCCAACGTTGGTGTGTCGATGGATATCCGAGGCGCATCGTCTTCTTCGGGCTCAGGGGCCGTGCTGGTTGTATCCGTGCTGGCAGCAGGATCTGAATTGGATGGTGCAAGCGCTATGTCGCCCTGTTCATCCGTGACCGAGCTGGCTTCAGGTGATTGTGGCTGCGGATTTGTGGCTTCTGGCGGCGGAAACACCAAGAACCAGACCAGGATCACCAGGAAGCTAAGTGCGGTGGCCAGAATTAAGTTTCTATTCTGATCGTCCATCGAGGAGCCATTTCTTCTGTGCAGGGCGTGGGCCGGTTCAACAGATCACGGGGCCAAAGGTCAAGCGGAATCGGGTTCAATTGAGGGCGTCGCGATGCCGCTGATCTTGTGGAATGGGTGGTTTCTGTGCACCTCTGGGCCTGGGTTACAATTCCGGCAACATAAGCTGCTTTTGAGGCGGTTTGAACCCGTCCTGCCGGGCCTCAGCCCGTTTTGCTACCGCTTCGTCGAGGGGCGTTGGAGTTTTCCTCTCGCATGTCTCGCCTTTGTGCCAACCATTGCAGGGTGTCATCCAACGGCATGGGCCTGGCGATTCCGAATCCTTGGAGGTGTCCGCAACCCAGACGGGTCAAACAGGTTTCTTCCTCCGACGTTTCGACGCCTTCCGCCAACGTATCGAGGCCTAACTGATCAGCCATCGTTAGAATCGCGGACACCATGTTTTGTTTTTCCTGATCTTCCGCAAGACCGGTGATAAAGCTGCGGTCGATTTTCAATCGATGCACTGTCACCTGTTGCAGCGTCGAGATCGATGCGTGCCCGGTGCCAAAATCATCCAGATCAACCCGGCAACCCATCTCGGCCAAGCGGCGAATATTTTGAGATATGACGTCGTCCCGGGACGTGGCGATCACCATTTCCAGGATTTCAATCGTCAAATAGCCGGGATCAATCTTGCGGCGATCAAGCTCCCACATGATGCGATCGGGGAGCGTGGGATCAAGGAGATCCTCCGGTGCGAGGTTGATACCAACCGAGGGAGGGTGATCCATTAGGC
Source organism: uncultured Roseovarius sp. (assembly GCA_937884705.1). GTDB lineage: Bacteria > Pseudomonadota > Alphaproteobacteria > Rhodobacterales > Rhodobacteraceae > Roseovarius. The sequence continues at coordinate 7,936 of CAKZYL010000308.1, forward strand.
CACGCCAAGCCTCAAAACCATCGAACGCTTCGGACATCATGCGATCTTGCAGCAGGGGCATCATGCCGAGCCGTTGCAGAACGGGCAAAAACTCCGATGGCGGGATCAACCCTTCGGTTGGATGCTCCCACCGCGCCAAAGCTTCAAAGCCTGTCACGACACCCGTTTGCGTGCAGATCTGTGGCTGAAACCATCCGCAGATGCCCGGGCCGGTTACAGCGCTTTCAATATCGCCTTCTAAAACGCGAATTTGGGGTTCGGTGACCTTACCGACCAGTGCAACCACCTGAACATCCGATCCGGTCTTTTCGCGTGCGGCCTTTATCGCAGTTTTTGCTGCATTGAGCATGTCTGTCGCGCTTGGGTCGGCTCCTTTGGTGGACACACTGATGCCAAAGCGCGTGGCCGAAATTTGCCCATTCTGGTATTGGCCTGCGGCCTGCATGATGTCGGCGTGCATGCGCGTGGCAAACGTCAGCGCGCCCTCTTCTGAAAGATTGTCCTTCGTGTTCAGGACAATGCCAAACTGGTGTCGGTCCAGCACAAAAATCTGATCTTGGCGTCTGAGAAATCGTCGTATGAAGACCGCATCCTCATAGCTGATGTTACCATGCGACGTGGGAGCTGTGTTCGCGTTATCCTCGCAAACCCGGTGAAGGTCGATCACCATGCAAAGAACACTGGTTTGCCGAAGCCTTGCTGAATACAGCGCCGCCCTCATAGCCTGCTCAAAAGCACCCTCGGAACACTCTATTTTTCGGCCATGGGGCAAGGATAAACTCTGCCGGTCGTCAACATCTGCACGGGCCATCAAAACCGCCATGCTGGGCAGCAACACCAAGGCCAAGAGCAAGCCAAGCGAAGTTCCAAGCGCGTACACCAGAACGAGGGTGATCGGCAGCAGTGTCAAAGCCAACGGGCCAGTCACGAGATCCGCCAATTGGTGGCGAAAAATCAGTAATCTGTGGTGAAATCTGCGCAATAGCCAGCCCCCAAACATGCCGGCGCAAGCTAGTCAATTGTGATTGAAGAACCGCTTAACGCAGTTTCGGAGCGTCGTTGATATTTGTTTCAATTTTTAAGGGATCCCGTCCGAGACCCATGAAATCAAAGAGCGATGCGTCAAGCAGGTGAGATGGGCGCGCGTTCATCAGGGATCGGAAAATCACCTGCCGACGGCCTGGCGCGTTCGCTTCCCATCCGTCGAGGATGCGCTTGACCTGTTGCCTTTGCAGCCCGTCCTGAGAGCCGCAAAGATCACACGGAATGATCGGGTAGTTCAGCGCCTTGGCAAATTTCTCACAATCGTCTTCGGCAACCAGAGCCAGTGGGCGATAGACAAAAAGATCGCCTTCTTCATTCACCAGTTTCGGCGGCATCGTGGCCAGCCGGCCCCCGTGAAAGAGGTTCATGAAGAACGTCTCAAGGATGTCATCACGGTGATGGCCCAGGACGACCGCGGAACACCCTTCCTCTCGCGCGATCCGGTAAAGGTTGCCGCGCCGCAACCGCGAGCAAAGCGCACAATACGTCCGACCCTGAGGCACCTTATCAACGACCACCGAATACGTGTCTTGGTACTCAATCCGGTGGGGCACGCCCATCTTTTCGAGGAACTCCGGCAGAACCGTGGCCGGAAACCCTGGTTGACCCTGATCGAGATTGCAGGCGAGGAGATCGACGGGCAAAAGTCCACGCCATTTCAGCTCGTTAAGAATGGCCAGAAGCGTGTAGCTGTCTTTGCCGCCCGACAGACAGACCAGCCACCGGGCACCAGGCTCAACCATCCCGAAGGTGTCAATCGCTTCGCGGCAGTAGCGCACGATCCGCTTGCGCAGTTTGCGAAATTCTGTGGTCTTGGGAGCGCCTGCAAAAAGTGGGTGAATGTCGTCCGTTTCGTCTAGCATGCTCGGATCCTGTGGCTTGACGCCTCATTCCTTAAAATATCACGTTGAGCATGGCCAGAGAGACGACGAGGAAGAGCACGGTCATGATGCCGCCCGTGCGGATAAAATCGGTCACTTTGTAACCGGCGGGGCCCATGATCAGAGCGTTCACCTGATGTGTTGGGATGATGAAGGAGTTCGAGGTCGAGATCGCAACTGTGAGTGCAAAGACCGCCGGATTGGCCCCGGCTGCCACGGCGATCGAGACGGCCAGGGGCACCAGCAGTACGGTCGCCCCGACATTTGACATGACCAGTGAAAAGCCCGTTGCAAGGATGGCCACGCCCGCTTGCAAAGCCCATATCGGCCAACCGTCGAGTGCAATCAGAATTTGTTGGGCGATCCAAGCGGCGGTGCCGGTGTTCTGCACGGCTTGCCCCAGAGGGATAAGGCTGGCGAGCAGAAAAACCGTGTTCCAGCCCACGGCGCGATAGGCCTCATCAATGCTCAGGACCTTGGTGAGCAACATGCCCGTGGCCCCGGTGAGCAGACAAAGCGACAGGCGAATATCGGTGAAGAGGATCATCGACAGCGCCACGAGAAAGAAAAAGACCGCATGAGCCACTTTGTGGGGGCGCAGTTCCTCCTGTGGGAAATCGGAGGTGACCACCACGTAATCCCGGTTGCGTTTTAGCCTTGTCAGGTTGTCCCATCGAGTATGCGCGACCAGCATGTCGCCTGCGCGCAGTTCCTCAAGGCCAATGGGGGTGGGCTGATGGTCCTCGGTTTCCACATGGCTTAGCGTCTCTTCCCCGCGGTGAATGGCCAACAGCGACAGACCAGTCTGTTTGCGGAGTTGCAAATCGCGCGGGCAATGGCCGATCACATGGCTGTCGGGCGGGATCACGACCTCTGCGATGCCCGCGTTTGTCGGGGCAAACTCTTCGGCAAAGACATCCAGCTTTGAGCGCATGAAAAGCCCGTTCTCTTTGCAGAATTTCTGCACCTCGAACTTGTCGCCGATGATGGCAAGGCGACAGGGCGCGGCGATCTCCGCGGTCAGGATCTGAACCATAGAGACCTTGCCGCGGTAATAGGTCGAGATGATGTAGATATGGTTGTTGAGATTGATATCGGCGAGCTGCTGGCCCACGAGCGGCGTGTTGATCGGCACATCCACCTCATAGACATCCGCCGTCAATCCGTAGACCCGATGCAAGTAGTCCGAAGTTCCTTGTCCCGCAGCGGCATCAACTTTCTCACCTTTGCCGGGTAAGACGAGCTTACCGAAGACAACGAAGTAGACGATCCCGGTCAAAACAAGCGCGAAACCGATGGGCGTGACGGAAAAGAGGCCGAATGGCTCCATTTGTTGTGCGGCTGGCAGGGTGGCATTGGCAGAAACGATCAGGTCATTGAGCAGGATAAGCGGAGACGACCCCACCATCGTCATGGTGCCTCCAAGGATTGCACAAAAGCCCATCGGCATCAGAAGGCGAGAGAGCGGAAGACCCGTGCGCGCGCTGATCCGGCTGACAACGGGAATAAAAAGCGCCGCTGCACCCACATTCTGCAGAAAGCTCGAAATGAAGCCGACCGTGCCGGAAACAATAGGGACAACCCGTGCCTCAGTCGATCCACCGTATTTCAGGATCGTGGCCGCCACCTTGTTCATCAGACCTGTCTTGTCGAGACCTGCGCCCACGATCATGACGGCGATGATGGATATGACCGCGTTGGAGGCAAACCCGTCGAACAGATGCGTGACATCTGCCAGGTTTTCGAGCCCAGGGATGTAGGAAAGAATGCCGATGAGCACCAAGACAACGATGGCAGCCAGGTCAACGCGAATGATTTCGAAAACGAAGAGGAAAATCGTAAAGCCCAATGTCGCGACCACGACGGCCATTTCCGCAGTAAAGGCGATTGGCTCCATTTTTCCTCCCTTGCAGGCTGATACTGCAAGCAAAAATGGAATTGGTCAAACCCGATTTGCAATTTTTTGAGACGCCAAGTCTCAAAAATACTAAAAACGGCCACGGGCTGTAAGTGCTTTATAGACCTTAACCCGACGAATCCGCGTCAATCAATGCGCGTATCATGGCTTTGGCCGTATCGGAACTCCAGTGCGCGTCACCCACCAAACGGGCAAGCTCTCTGCCGTTTTCGTCAAGCACCATTGTGACGGGCAATCCGAGCACCCCCATCTCGCGGGCCATCTTGGAACGCGGATCCCGGTGCAAAGGCAGGTTTGTGACACCTATTTCGTGAAAGAAAGACTTCATCGCTTGTGGCGGATTGCGGCCCGTGGCGATCGTGACCACTTCGAATGCCTCTCCTCCAAGCGCCGCTTGCAGATCTGACAGCATCGGCATCTCCTTGCGGCAGGGCGCGCACCATGTCGCCCAGAAGTTGAGCACCACGACCTTGCCCTGGTAGTCGGCCAAAGTTCCGCTGTTTCCGTCGATGGTTTCAAAACCTGTCTGCGTGACGTCTTTTGGCACCTCGTGGAACACCAGTTTTTTCATGTCGCCATCCCGCAAGGCCTTGGCGGTTTCAACGTCAGCAAGGCCTGCATTTGCACCAAAAGCAAGTGCCGTATAAAGGACGATGCGAAACAGGGTTTTCATGCTTCCTCCGAAGGGTTCAAACATGGATAACAAGACCTCAAACCAGATGTGGGGCGGCCGCTTTGCCAGCGGGCCGGATGCCATTATGGAGGCAATTAATGCGTCCATTGGTTTCGACCAGCGGATGGCGGCGCAGGATATTGCCGGCTCAAGGGCCCATGCCGCCATGCTCGCGGCCACGGGCATCATCACTGATAAGGATGCCGACGCGATACGGGAAGGCCTGCTCACGGTCTTGTCAGAGATCGAGGCCGGAAAGTTCGAATTTTCGACCGCCTTGGAAGACATTCATATGAATGTTGAGGCGCGATTGAAGGACATTATCGGGGAACCTGCGGGGCGGCTGCATACGGGACGTAGCCGGAATGATCAGGTGGCCACTGATTTTCGGCTTTGGGTCCGCGATCAATTGGACGCGGCAGAGGAGGGGCTCGTCACTCTCTTGCGAGCGTGCCTCGCCCAGGCGGAGGCCGGTGCCGATTGGGTGATGCC
>CAKZYL010000309.1 GCA_937884705.1 uncultured Roseovarius sp.
CCCCCCCCCCCCCCCGCTGCTCGCGTCCTCTCCTCCCCCCGTTGTCCTTTCCTTCCCCACACCCCCCGGTGGGGTTGGGGCCCCCCCCCCCCCATCTATCCTGTGGTTTTGGGGGCAGAGCCGCCATTCTGATCATCAATACCACGCCTCCGGTATCTCCCGTTTGCGTCTTGCCACATAGTCTTTCAGTGCCTCATCAACCGCCACGTCGATCGGGGGCGCTTCGTACTGCGCGAGCATGGCATTCCATTTCTCATAGGCCCGCGCCCGCATGTCTTTCGCGCCACCTTCCTCCCAGCTCTCCACGTTTTCGCTGTCGGAGAGCTCAGGTTCATAAAACGCCGTGGTGTAGTTCCGCATGGTGTGGGCACATCCCAGGAAATGTCCTCCCGGATCCACCTCTTCATAGGCATCGCGTGCCATCGCCTCATCATCCGCAATAAACCCGTGATCGAGGATCTTCTGATAACTTCCCAATCGATCAGCATCCATGATCAGTTTCTCAAACCCGGTGCAGAGGCCACCCTCCATCCATCCTGCAGCATGCAGTACAAAGTTCGCACCCGCCAGCATGGTGGAGTGCATCGCATCCGCGCTTTCATAGGCGGCTTGGGCATCCTCGATTTTGCTCGCCGTCAAGGACCCACCACAGCGCAGGGGCAGGCCCGCCCGCCGTGCGAGCTGCCCGATCGCATAATTGGAAATGACCGGCTCTGGCATGCCAAAGGTGGGCGCGCCGCTCTTGAGGCTCATGGAAGACAAGAAGTTGCCCAACACAAATGGTGCTCCGGGACGGACAAGTTGGGAAAACGCGCAGACCATCATTGCCTCTGCCATGGCCTGCGCCACCGAGGCGGCCGTACTCACCGGTCCCATAGCGCCCGACAGGATGAAAGGCACGACGATGATCCCTTGCCCGCGTCCGCAATAAACGCGGATGGCCTCAGTCACGACCTTGTCGACCAGCAGAGGCGAATTTGTATTCACATTGCCCATGATCACGCAATGCTCGTCCAGCACGTCGCGCCCATGCAAGATCTCGGCCATATCCACGCTGTCTTGAGCGCGGCTCATTTCTGTGATCGCGCCCAGATGCGGTTTGTCGCTTGCCGTCATGTGTGTGTAGAGCATGTCGAGATGCCGATGGCTCACTGGCACATCGCAAGGTTCACAGATCACCAGCCCGGTGTGATGCAAATGCGGATGCATGTAAGCGAGCTTAACCAGCTTTTCGAAACTGCCCATATCGCCGTAGCGCCGCCCACCCTGCAGATCCCGGACAAAGGGCGCGCCATAGATCGGCGCAAAAACCTGGTTGTTTCCGCCGATGGTGACAGAGCGTTCCGGATTGCGGGCCATTTGCTGAAATTCACGCGGTGCCTTGGCACATAGCGCGCGGATCCCACTGGCGTCTGCCCGCACACGGCAGTCGTCGATATCCGCACCCGCCTCTTTCCAGATCCGCAGGGCTTCGGGATCATCGCGGAAATCAATGCCGACATTCTCAAAGATCCAGTCGACCTGGCGCTCAAGCTTGTCGACTGTCTCCTCATCGAGCACATCGAAGAAGGGCAAGCGCCGACAGATGTAGGGCGAGGGTGCCACAGTGCCATGCGTCTCCAACGCACCTCGGCGAGCTCGCGCGCGTCTGGCCATAGCGAATCTCCGTTATTCTCAGCTTAGCCTAAACTGGCAAAACACCTTTGTGACGCTTGCAAATAGCAGGGCTTTGCATAATCTGAGATTATGCAAAGCCTATGGAAGCTCGTCTCCTCTCCGCGTCATCTTCTGGTCTTTGAGGCTGCGGCCCGGACCGGCTCCTTCACCCGCGCCGCCGAGGAGTTGAACGTGCAGCAACCGGCTGTATCCGCTTCGATCAAACAGTTGGAGCACTCTCTGGGTACGCTGCTTTTTGTGCGCTCGCATCGTTCCGTGGCGCTCACGCATGCTGGGGAGCGGCTCTTCAATGAGGTGTCCAGCGCGTTTGACCGCATTCATCAGACAGCGGATTTGCTGTCGCAGCGGGCCGCGCAGGATCATGTGACGCTCTCGGCATCCTCTGCTTTTGTGCACTATTGGATGATCCCGCGCCTGACGCGATTTCATGAGGCGCATCCCAATATCGATCTGCGTTTGCAAACCTCGGAACGCGAGCCGGATATCGATGCAGAAGGGATCAGCCTTGCTGTCCGGCGAGGGACTGGGGCCTGGCCGGGCTGCGAAAGCCATTTGATCGCAGCGGAGGTGATCTCCCCGATTGCGGCCCCTCGCGTTATGGCCGCAGCTGTGAACTTGCGCACCGTATCCACGCTTGCGCATCATACCCTTATTCACTTGGAAGAACCTATTCGAGAGCGTCCGGGCTGGGCCGATTTCTTTGCTCACTGGAGCGCACCGTATCAGGAGCCCAAGACCGGCCTTCGATTGAATGATTATGCCTTGGTTTTGCAGGCGGCCATTGCCGGCGAAGGCTTTGCCTTTGGCTGGCATCACGTCACCGAGCATCTGATTGATCAGGGCCTACTCAAGAGACGCTCAGAATGGGCCTGGGAAACAGGGTCAGGGTTTTATCTGGTGTGGTCGTCAACCGCGCGGCTCAGCCCGCAGGCGCAGCGCGTGCGCGATTGGATCATCGCGGCCTGAGAGCAGCGCGCCGAAATCTTCAAAAGATTTCGGTCCGCAATCTTTCTAAGAATGCGATACCCCCGCATCAAACGGCTTCCTTGAAATTCGCATCCGCGCGCGCGGATTCCCAGGCCAAGATCGCGCGTTTCACAGGCAAACCCCAGTGGTAGCCGCCCAGCTCCCCTGACTTTCGCAAGGCGCGATGGCACGGGATCAAAAGGCTAATCGGATTACGCCCAACGGCCGTACCCACAGCGCGCACTGCCTTGGGCTTGCCGATCGAGTTTGCAATCTCGGAATAGGTTGTCACATGGCCCGAGGGCACCCGTAACAATGCCTCCCACACCTTGATCTGGAACGGCGCTCCAATGAGGTAGAGCGGCGCCGCTTCCGTGACTTGCCCCGGCGCACCAAAGGCGGCCAGAACCCACGGCCTCAGCATCATCGGGTCTTCCACGAAATCTGCTTTGGGCCAGCGGCCAATCATATCCTGCATCGCCCAGTCTTCGCCCATCTCATTGGCAAAGCCGATGCCGCAGATGCCTTTCTCGGTTCCCATGACCAGTGTCAAACCAAACGGGCTGTCAAACCAGCCCCAATAGACTGTCAGGCCTTCGCCCTTGCGGGCGAAATCGCCCGGGCTCATCGCATCCCATCGCAGGAACAGGTCATGCAGCCGCCCGGTGCCTGAAAGTCCCAGCTCGTTGGCTGTTTCCAGCATGGTGAAGCGTTCCGACAACAGCGCTTTGGCTTGGCCCAGGGCCAGATATTGTTGGTAGCGCTTTGGAGAGACGCCGACCCAGGCTGTGAACACTTTCTGAAAATGTGCCGGGCTCATAGACATTTCGCGCGCCAGATCGGCCAGGGGGATCACGCCCCGCTCTTGGGCAGCGGCGGCATCAATCAGATCAATCGCGCGGCGCATCACACCGAAATGGTAAGAGGGGGTCGTTTCGTCAGTCATCTCATGCTCCTTTACAGGATATGCGCTCAATCTATCTCCTTGCCCAAGCTAGGACGACCCGAATGTTGCGCATTGCAACGTCTGCGGGCATCAGGGGACATGGCCCAGCAACTTGACTATCATACCATCCGCGAGGCGTTCACCAGGTTTCAAGCCAATGAGGCGGAACCCAAAGGCGAACTCAATCATACCAACGCTTACACCCTTGTTGTCGCGGTTGCGCTTTCGGCGCAGGCGACCGATGTCGGCGTAAACAAAGCGACCAAAGAGCTTTTCAAGATTGCTGACACCCCAGAAAAAATGTTGGCGCTGGGCGAGGAAAACCTGATCGAGCACATCAAGACCATCGGCCTTTATCGCAACAAGGCTAAGAATGTCATGAAGCTCAGCCGCATCCTGGTGGAGGACTATGGCGGCGAGGTGCCGTGCTCTCGCGCCGCTCTCGAAAGTTTGCCCGGGGTCGGTCGGAAGACCGCCAATGTCGTGCTGAACATGTGGTGGCGGTTTCCATCGCAGGCCGTGGACACGCATATCTTCCGCGTCGGTAATCGCTCCGGCATCGCCCCGGGCAAAGATGTTGTCGCCGTGGAACGGGCGATAGAAGATCACATTCCGGTGGATTTTCAGCTTTACGCCCACCACTGGCTGATCTTACACGGGCGCTATCACTGCAAAGCGCGCAAGCCGATGTGCCCGACCTGCGTGATCAACGATCTCTGTCTTTATGAGGATAAGACCATATGACCAAGTACCAGGCTGTAGGCATCGGAAACGCCGTTGTCGATGTCATCTCGCAGTGCGACGACGCGTTTCTTGAGCGGATGGGGATCGAAAAAGGCATCATGCAGCTGGTGGATAAGGATCGCGGTGAGACACTCTACGCCGGGATGGAGGATCGCACGCAGATGGCCGGAGGCTCGGTGGCCAATACAATCGCCGGGCTTGGCGCGCTTGGTATCTCTACGGCCTTCATCGGTCGCGTCAGCTACGATGCGCCGGGTCAGGATTACATACGTGAGATGGGCGAGGTCGGCACGGATTTCACCAATGCGCCCGTCACCGGGGGGGAGTTGCCCACATCCCGATCCATGATCTTTGTGACGCCAGATGGTGAGCGGTCGATGAACACATATCTGGGCATTTCAACAGAGCTTGGCCCGGAAGATGTGGACGATGAGGTGGCCGGTGGGGCAGGGATCTTGTTCCTTGAAGGGTACCTCTACGACAAACCCCAAGGCAAAGCCGCGTTTCAAGCCGCCGCGCGCGCCTGTCAGACGAAGGGTGGCAAAGCCGGTATTTCCCTATCTGATCCGTTTTGTGTGGAACGTCATCGCGCGGATTTCGTTGCATTGGCCCGAGAACTTGATTTCGTCATTGGCAACGAAGCCGAGTGGATGTCACTTTATGAGACGTCTCTCCTGGACGCGGCACTCGATCGAGCCTCAGAAGAGTGTCGCCTGATCGTGTGTACGCGTTCCGGCAGTGAGGTGGTGATCAAGAACGGAAAAGAGGCCGTGCGGATCAACGTGGACGAAATCTCTCCGGTTGATACGACCGGTGCTGGTGATCAATTCGCAGCAGGTTTTCTATACGGTTTGGCCACCGGTCAGTCATTGGACGTTTCTGGCCGCATGGGCTGTATCGCCGCGGCAGAAGTCATTGGCCATTATGGCGCAAGGCCTGAGGCAGATGTGTACGCCCTTTTTCAAAAAGCCGGCCTTGTTTGAGGCCTGAGCTAGGCATTCATGAAAAGGCCGGGGCGAAGACCACAAAGGCAGGCCAGCCGTTAACATCAATGACCTCATGGACACACAGCAACAAACCATCAACTCGTTTCGCTAGCTTACCGAGCGAGTGCGGTGGAATAGGCTAGGACAGCGATGTTTGCAGAGATGAGCT
>CAKZYL010000310.1 GCA_937884705.1 uncultured Roseovarius sp.
GAGCCACGCGCAGCGTGGGCAGTTTCCCATCCAGCCAGATCGACACGCCGACGAGTGCGACAGCAACCCATGCCCAAAGCAGGAAGACAGGATCGCGCAAGCTGTAGTTGGGCAGCGCCTCTGTTCCTGGCTCAACGAACCAATTCACGTGGGCTGCTGCTCCGGTGGCAAGCATGCAGGTCGCGGCCACTACAAAAATGATCATAAAAATAGGCATAAACTCACTGTCCCGTTCATCCACTCTGCGTCGATCCACACATAGGGTCGAGGCTTCAAACGACCATATTTGGGGCACCCAATCTTGGGCCAAAACGGGGCGACTCAGAGTCGCGGCCTTTTGGTCAAAGCTGCTTTGCCAAACGTGCAAAGCTCAACCTGCGGCGTGATTGGTTTGCCCTCGCACGGAACAACGCGGCGACCTGGCACCTATATGCACCTCACATTTGCGCGTGATGCCTGTCATGATTGGCTTGGCAACTTTCGCTCGGGCAAGCACTTCACTATACCCCGGCGGGCCGCCATCCTGCCGGCAAACAACATTTCACGCATCCAAGGACGCCCATGGTGACCGACATCATCCTCCACAACTATCCTCAGTCACCGGTTGCCGAGAAGGCGCGCATAGCGTTTGGGATCAAAGGCTTGGCCTGGCACTCCGTTGAAATCCCGCGCTTGGCGCCAAAGCCCAACCTGACGAAACTTACGGGCGGCTATCGGCGCACACCGGTCATGCAAATCGGGGCAGACATCTATTGCGACTCGCAGTGCATCTTGGATGAACTGGAACGGCGTTTTCCAAGTCCAACATTTTTCCCAACCAGTGACCCCGGCTTGCATTGGCTGCTCAGCCGCTGGACGGACGGGCAAATGTTTGATCAGGCCGTTAAAATCGTACTGGGATCCGCGGGCGATGCGTTGCCAAAGGATTTCGCGCAGGATCGGGGGCGCCTCTACTTGGGCCCAGACTGGGCTGCAGGCCTGAAGGCGGCGGGTGAAGCCTTGCCACATCTGGCGAGCCAAATGCGCGGGCCCTTTACTTGGATGAATGATCAGTTGTCAGACGGTCGCGCTTTCCTTCTGGGTGACGCTCCGGGTGCGATTGATGCGCAGGTTTATCATGTCGTTTGGTTCCTGCGCGGTAGATGGGAACAAGGCCCAACCTTCCTGTCAGAATTTCCCGCCTTGGAAAGATGGGAATCAAACGTGACGCAATTGGGCCATGGCACAGTGCAGGAGATGGCCCCCGAAACCGCGATCAAAATTGCCGCAGAGGCAAACAGCACGACCCAGACGGCCGATGACCCATTTGATCCTCAGGGTCTTGCCCCCGGCATGCGCGTTACGATTTCTCCTGATCTTGACGGCGGCGAACAACCCGTCGATGGGACGGTGAAAGCCTTATCTGCCAGCAACATAGCGGTGGATAGGGAAGATCCAGATATCGGTACGGTCTGCGTCCACTTCCCGCGTATTGGCTACAAGGTTGAGGTCCTCAGCTAAGCACATTTGCCCTTTGCGACATCTTGGCGCCACGTAACGGGACTATGGCGCGTTGCCCGACACAAGTTTGCGGCCTATGTCTGAGCCGAAACCAACTTTGACATGCGCCCCAATTCACGGACACGATAGAGAACCCTCACCCGAGACGACCTGATTTCTTCATGCTGTTTCACGGCAGTGTGTCAAGAATAGTAGACGCCAGTGTAAATTTAAGTTTACAATGCCACTGTCAACTAAGAGGATACTTGGGACCACCAGGAAAGAATCTTATGAAGAACCGCGCCCAAGAGCTCACCCCTATCCCAACAGAATGGATCGGCCCAATCAGCATCACAGGCAATGTGATGAATGAACATGTCTCCGTTCCGATGGCCACTTATGAAACGCCTCTGTGGCCATCCACCGGTCGCGGCGCCCGCGTTTCGCGGCAATCAGGCGGTGTGCGATGCACTCTGGTGGATGAGCGGATGACCCGCTCCGTCGTCGTCCGCGCCAAAAACGGGGAAGAGGCGTTCAAGGCGTGGCAAAGTATTTCTGCGCGTGAAGATGAGATCCAAGAGATCATCTCAACGACCAGTCGGTTCGCCAAACTGCTGGATATGAACCGTCAAATCGTGGGCAACCTGCTTTTCATTCGCTTTGAATGCGCGACGGGTGACGCCTCTGGCCACAACATGGTGACGGGCGCTGCTGATGCGCTTTTGGGTTGGATCTTGCAGGAATACCCGCAGCTCGAATATGCCTCGATCTCTGGCAATATGTGTACCGACAAAAAGGTCAGCGCCGTCAACGGCATCCTTGGCCGCGGCAAATACGTGGTGGCTGAGATGGAGGTCAGTCGCGAGCTTTGCGACAAGCAGCTGCGCACCACACCGGAAAAAATGGCGCAGCTGAATGTTGAAAAGAACCTCATCGGCGGCACCGTCGCGGGCTCGCTTCGGTCCGCGAACGCCCATTTCGCCAATATGCTGCTGGCCTTCTACCTCGCCACGGGCCAGGACGCGGCCAATATTATCGAGGGATCTCAAGGCATTGTGCATGTCGAGGCACGCCCCGAGTCGATGTATTTTTCCTGCACCATGCCCAATTTGATCGTGGGCTCGGTCGGCAGCGGAAAGGGCAATGAGGTTGTGGAACAAAACCTCATGCGGCTTGGCTGCAAGGAAGAACGCGAGCCGGGTGCGAACGGCCGACGCCTTGCAGTGCTATGCGCTGCAACCGTGCTTTGCGGAGAGATTTCGCTGCTGGCGGCACAAACCAACCCGGGAGAACTGATGCGCACCCATTTCAAGATGGAGCGCGGATAAGGCCCCGGCAGGGATGGCCCAATTGGTGGCCGGGGGAGAAGGAGATCACACCATGACCAATGTCGGCCCAAAAGTCGGTATCGACAAAATCAGTTTCTATGTCCCCGAGCACTACGTCGCTCTCAGTGTGCTTGCAGAAGAACAGGGTATTGATCCCGACAAATTCTCGCGTGGCATCGGTCAGAACAAGATCGCCATGTGCATGCATGACGAAGACGTGGTCACCCTCGCAGCCGAGGCCGCCGCTAAGGTCATCGACGGGGAAGATGTGAACGCCATCGACACCGTGCTGTTTGCCACGGAAACCGGGATTGACCAGTCGAAAGCCGCCGCCGTTTATGTGCACGAGCTGCTGAAACTTCCGCGCAAATGTCGGGCGGTCGAGCTCAAGCACGCCTGTTACTCGGGCACCGCCGCCCTGCAACTGGCCTGTGGCCATGTCACGCGCAAGCCCGACCGCAAAGTGCTGGTCGTGGCCTCTGATGTCTCCCGCTACGATCTCGATTCTCCGGCTGAGGCCACGCAAGGGTGCGGCGCCGTCGCGATGCTCGTATCTGCCGATCCCAAACTGCTTGAGATCGAACCCGCGTCAGGCTGCTATAGCGAAGACGTCATGGATTTCTGGCGCCCGAACTACCGCAAGACACCGCTCGTGGATGGCAAATTCTCCACCATGAAGTACCTCAGCGCCCTGTCCGGCGCGTGGGAGGATTATCGCGACAACGAGGGCCGTGCGTTCAACGAGATCGCGCAGTTTTGTTATCATCTTCCCTTCACCCGGATGGGCGCAAAAGCGCATCGGCAACTGGCAAGCATGAACAAGGCGCAGAATGACCCGGGGCACACAGAGCCAGGCATGATCTATAACCGCGAGGTTGGAAACTGCTATGCCGCCGCGCTTTATGTGTCTCTGACATCCGCACTTGAGAACACAGAAGCCGATCTCACGGGGCACGCCGTGGGTCTCTTCAGCTACGGATCCGGCGCTGTGGCGGAGTATTTTGCGGCCAAGGTTCTGCCCGGCTACAAAGAGCGGCTCTTCCGGGAGCACCACCAAAAACTCCTTGAGGACCGCACGGCGCTGACCTATGCCCAATACCGTGACGTTTGGCACGCGCCCGACCCACAAGATGGGTTGTCTCACATAATGCCGAATGCCGCACGGGGACGGTTTAGGTTGAGCCATATCGATGAGCACAAGCGCCATTACGAAGCCGCCTGACGCCGAAGGGGCGCGGGCCCCGGGGAAGCTGATCCTCAGTGGGGAACATTCCGTCGTGTACGGATGCCCGGCCGTGGTCGTGGCGATTGCACGCTATATCGACGTCTGGTTCACGCCCCTGCACAAGACAAACGGGCTGCAAACCGCGTTTGAAACGCTGGCGCCGAGATCCTTTTACCCTTTTGACGTGCTCAAAAGCTTCAAGGACGGCCTCGATAAGCGCTTTGACGAATTCATGCGCGGCGAGCTGCCCGTGCAAAAGATCCTGTCGAAACCGGATGATCTGGCGATCTATACGCTCACTTCGCTTTTGCCCAAAATTCCAGCCTTTGGATCACAAGAGGGGATGCCCCTGCCTGTGCCAGGGCAGCTGACCTCGCGCTCGGACATGCCGCTTGGTGCGGGCATGGGCTCTTCGGCGGCCGTGGTTGCGGCGACGATTGTGCTCTACGAACATCTCCTCAGCCGCTCGCAAAGCGTGCAGGACCGGTTTCAGAAGGTGCGGTTTTGCGAACGGCTTCAGCACGGCAAAGGCAGCGCGATTGATGCCTCCGCTGTGGTCTTTGGGGGCATGAACCGCGTGCAAGGTGACGACGTGCGCCAACTGACGCTCTCGCCCGATCATTCCCTTGCGCGCTCTGACGGTTGGTACTGGGTGCTGCACGGGACACCGGTGTCGAAGACCGGTGAGTGCGTGGCCAAAGTGCGCGCGCAGCATGGCTCAAACACAGCCATCTGGGACGAGTTTACCACCTGCACAAACGCTTTCGAAAAGGTCATAGAAGACGACAGTGACCCGCGGGATGTGATCGGGGAAAACCAGAGGCTTCTGGAGTACATCGGCGTGGTGCCCATTCCGTCTGCCCGCTTTGTGGCGGCTGTGGAAGAAACTGGTGGCGCTGCGAAGATATCAGGTGCAGGGGCGGTTTCTGGGGATAACGGCGGCGCTATGGTTGTCTATCAACCAGATCACGATGCTATGGTGGCTCTCATGTCCAAGTATCCGGACCGTCAGTGGGACAGGTTGCAGATTGCCGATGAGGGCGCGCGTTTGACTCCGGCCCAGCCGGCCATGGCGGCCGCACAGTAGCCGTCGCACAGCTATGGACAGCCACATCGCCGTATCTGCCCCTGGATCGACCATGATTACGGGAGAACACGCCGTGGTGCACGGCGCCCCGGCCGTCGTGGCCGCGATAGAACAGCGCGTGCATGTCAGCATCAGCTTTATCGACGAAGATACGCTTTCCATAACGTCGCAAATAGCCCCTCCGCAACAGGCGCCTATGGACAGGCTTGTGGCGGAAGGTCCCTACCGTTTTGTGATCGCATGCATTCTGGCTTTCAAACACCGCCTGACAGGCGGGTTGCAGATCGACATCACCTCAGAGATCGACCCCACTCTTGGTCTTGGCTCGTCCGCGGCGGTGACTGTGGCCACGCTGGCCGGGCTCGAAGGTGCCGCCACCGAAGACCTCCATTCTTACGCGTTGAAGATCATTCGCGAACAGCAAGGGCGCGGTAGTGGCGCAGATCTTGCTGCCTCACTGCATGGTGGCGTTTTATCCTATCAGATTGAGGGAGATGGCCCCGCACGCATACTTCCCTTGCCTTTGCCACCGCAGGTATCGCTCTTCAACGTGGGCTACAAAACTCCCACTTCGGACGTTTTAGCACGCGTGGCCAAGGCACATGACGACAACCCCGACGAGATCGACGCGATCTATCGAGAAATGTCCGACATGAGCGAGGAAACGATTGAGCTTATCCAAGACGGGAATTGGGAGGATATCGGTCCGCACCTCGCGGCGTATCAAAGCCTGATGCAGCGGCTGGGTGTTTCCGACGATGCGCTTGAGGCGGCAGTTGTGCGGGCCCTCGTGGCAAGCGATGTGATCGGTGCGAAAATTTCAGGCTCGGGCCTTGGGGATTGTGTTCTGGCCGTGGGTGCGGTGCCCAAAGGGTTTGCACCCGTCGAGGTCGCCCGCCAGGGAGTGGTGTTTCATGACGACAGCTGAGCGTGTGTTTTCAAATGTCCTGCCCCACCCTTTGGGATCGCCCAATAGCAGTACCGTCTATGCGCCCTCCAATATCGCCCTGTCGAAATACTGGGGCAAACGGGACGCGGCGCTGAACCTGCCGCTCAATTCCTCTTTGTCGATATCGCTTGGCAAATGGGGCACCAAAACAGAGATCGCACCCGCAGACCAAGACAGCCTCACCTTCAATGACCACGTTCTGGATGCGACAGATCCCGCCGCCAAGAAGGTCTGGCGCTTTGTGGATCTCTTTACAGGTCCTGACCGTACGCCGCTCCGTATCGCGACATAGAATTCCATTCCGACAGCCGCCGGGCTTGCCTCATCCGCAAGCGGTTTTGCGGCCCTCACCCTTGCGCTTGATCAAGCCTTTGACACGCAGCTCTCCAAAGAAACGCTCAGCATGCTCGCCCGATTTGGCAGCGGCAGCGCGACGCGGTCTTTCTGGCACGGGTTCGTCAAATGGAACAAAGGGCACATGGCCGATGGGCGCGACAGCCACGCTCATCTCGTCAAAGGCAAAATGAATGACCTGCGCATCGCGATCGTCGCGGTGGATACTGGGCCCAAATCGCAAAGCTCTCGGGACGGCATGAACCATACCGTTGCCACAAGCCCCCTCTTCGGCACCTGGCCCGAGCAGGCGGAGGCCGATTGCACCGCAATCGAGCGTGCGGTGAAAGAGGGAGAGTTTGACACGCTGGGCCAGCTTGCTGAGGCCAACGCGCTCGCAATGCACGCCACCATGATGGCCGCACGCCCGGCCCTGACATATCTCAAGCTTGCCTCATGGCAGGTGTTGGAAACCCTGTGGGCTGCTCGAAATGAGGGCCTTGCCGCCTATGCCACGATGGATGCAGGCGCCAATGTGAAGCTGATTTTCGCGGACCGCGCCACGCAAGACGTGCGTCAGGTCTTTCCCGAGGCGCAGGTGATAAATCCGTTCGAAAGCGTCTGACGCAATCTGCGCCTTGGCATTCAATCAGTAGACATCTTTGAGATACCTGCCCGACCGGCGCATGTCAGAAAGATATCGCTCGGCATCCTTTTCCGAGACGCCCCCGTGCTCTGCAATTACGTAGAGGAGCGCGGCTTCCACATCGGGGGCCATGCGCTTGGCATCGCCGCACAGGTAAAGGACCGCGCCCTGTTCCATGGCACCAAAGAGCGCAGCACCTTCCTCACGCATCCGGTGTTGAACGTATACTTTTTCGTCGCCGTCCCGAGAGAACGCCGTGTGCAAGTGGTGCAGATACCCATCAGCTTGCAGCCCCTTCAGACGGCCCTCATAGATAAAGTCGGTGGCCTCATTGCGATCTCCGAAGAAGAGCCAGTTTTCCCCTTTGGCCTCGTTGGCACGCCGTTCGTCGAGAAATGCGATAAACGGCGCGATCCCGGTGCCGGGTCCGATCATGATCGTCGTGGTGTCTGGATCTTCCGGCAGGCGGAAGCGCTTGTTCGGAACCATGAACATGTCGACGCTTTCGCCCACGGGCATGAGGTCTGTCAGCATGGTGGAGCAGACGCCATTATAGTCGCGCCCGTCGCTCTGCCATCGCACGGCGGCGACTGTGAGATCAATGCGCTCCGGATGGATCACCGGACTTGAGGCAATAGAATAGGCCCGATGCTGCAGCGGTTGCAGCAAGCTGAGCAAAATGCCAGATCCCACCTCCAGCCGGGGATCCACATTGAGAAGGTCGATCACATCGCGGCTCCAACGATAGGCGTCGATCTTCGACCGCTTTTGGCCGTCCACCGCGTCCTTGATCTCATCATTTTGCACCACGTCGGCCACGCCGATGATCAGATCGTCTGGCGGGGTCAGGATTTCAAATTTCGAGGTCAGAAGATCCCCAAGCGGCAGGTCATAGCCTTCAATGATGTCGTCGGCCTTGGCGCTCAGACGGTCGAGCATGGCCTCAACCAAATTCGGGGAATTTTTAGGAATAACGGCGATGGAGTCGCCCGCCTGATAGGTGAGGTCACTGCCCGAGATGTCCAAAGACACGTGGTTGATCTGTTTTGTAGATCCCTCGCCGGAGAGAACCGTATTCTCCACGATCTTGGCCGAGAACGGGTTTGCACGAGACCATTTTTTTGGCTCCGGCTCAATGACTTGCGCGCTCGCCGTACTCGGCGCAGCCCCATCAAGCACGGGAATGGCGCGGTCAATCCAAGCTTCGGCGACCTTCTCATAGTTCAGATCACAGTCCACACGCTCAATGCGCCGGTTCGCGCCTAACTCTTCGAGTTTTTCATCAATGTCGCGTCCTGCCTGGCAAAACTGTTCATAGGCCGTGTCGCCCAAGGCCAGCACGCCATAGTTCAGACCTTCCAGTGTTTGACCGGTGATTTCCAGCTCGTCCCAGAAAACCTCCGCGTTAAAGGGCATCTCGCCTTCCCCGTAGGTCGCGATGAAGACAAGCAGGTCTTTCATCTCGGCCAGCTCTTCCATGGAGATTTCATCAAGCTCGGTGATCCGAACTTCGTGCCCGCGCGCGCGCGCCATCTTGGCCGCGTTTCTTGCCACGTTTTCGGCCGTGCCGGTTACGGATCCAAAGAGAATATCCATCGCGTGCCCTTCTTCTTTCTAGCGGTCTGGCCGGGCTTCGAGACGCTTTGAAAGCTGTCGTCTTGGCTTGACGTTCGGAGCGTGCATGTCAGCCGCTCGAGACGGCAGTGTGTCCACTTAAGTTTACACTCTGCGCGAAAGGCGGCCTCACGTCAATGTTGATAATGCGCTTCACAGCGCGGTTGGGCCGGGATACCAAACCGATATCATGCCAGAGGAGATGACATGGCCGCCCCATCTGAAAGACGCGCTTTGATCACAGGGGGTGCCGGAGGTGTGGGCGCGGCCGTCGCGCGGGGCTTGGCTCGCACAGGCTATCACGTGGTGATCACAGATCTGGACCCAGACGCCTGCGCGGCACTGGCAGCCGAGATCGCGCAAGATGGTGGCAGCGCAGAGGGCGCAGCCCTCAATGTCACGGATCGCGCGGCGGTGGATGCGCTGTTTTCAGAGCAGGACGCAAAGGGCAGCATAGACACGCTGGTCACCAGTGCCGCAATCGTAAAACCCGCGCCCATTCTGGACTTTGACCCGGACGACTGGGCCCGCATTCTGGATGTGAACCTGACGGGCACGTTCCACTGCTGTCAGGCGGCAGGGCGTCGCATGGTGCAAGCGGGCTTTGGCCGGATCATCACCATCAGTTCCGTGAACGGGCAAATCGCCAATTCCTATCGCGGGGCGTATTCCTGCACCAAAGGCGGTGTGGACATGCTGACACGTCTTTTGGCCGCTGAACTGGGTGCGAGCGGTGTGACGGCAAATGCCGTGGCCCCGACGCCGGTTGATACCCCGATGATTTTGCAAGTTCATGGCGCGCAAGATCGAAAACGCTGGACGGATCAGATCCCGGCCGCGCGCTATGCCCAGCCTGAGGAGGTTGCCGCCGCTGTCGCTTTTCTGGCCTCAGAGGAGGCGGCTTATGTAAATGGTCACATCCTGAACCTCGATGGCGGGTTTATGGCCTCGGGGATTTTGCTGGATCGCTGAGAGGGATCAACCGCACTTGGAATAGCCGCAGCTTCCGCAGGTCATGCAGCCTTCCACCATGCGCATGGCGAAGTCGCCACATGTGGGACAGGCCTGCCCCAGATCCTGGCCGAGGTTGACCACTTGCGCCTGCGGATCTTCCTTGAGCCCCATGCCCTCTCCCGCCAAAAAGCCGATCTGGATCATGTGCCGCTCCAACACGCCTCCGATCGCTGCAATCGTCGAGGGGATGTATTTGCCGTTCATCCAGGCCCCGCCACGCGGGTCGAACACGGCCTTCAGCTCTTCCACAACAAAAGACACATCGCCCCCGCGCCGGAACACCGCCGAGATCATCCGCGTGAGCGCCAAGGTCCAGGCGTAGTGCTCCATGTTCTTGGAGTTGATGAATACCTCAAAGGGGCGGCGGTGGCCATTCAGCACGATGTCGTTGACCGTGATATAGATCGCGTGATTGCTGTCGGGCCATTTCAGCTTGTAAGTGGCGCCTTCCAACTCGTTCGGCCGGTCCAGAGGCTCTGACATATACACAACCTCGCCGCCCTCGGCGGGCAAGGTTTGGGTCTGCGCGGGCTCCACTTCGGAGGTTTCGCTGACGGTCAGGACAGAGCCCGTCACGTCATTGGGCCGGTAGGTGGTGCAGCCCTTGCAGCCTTGATCCCAGGCCTGCATGTAGACGCTTTTGAACGCCTCAAAACTGATATCTTCGGGCACGTTGATCGTCTTGGAGATGGAACTGTCGATCCAACGCTGTGCGGCAGCCTGCATGCGCACGTGATCTTCTGGTGCCAGCGTCTGCGCGTTTACAAAGTAATCAGGCAGGTCCACTTCGCCGAACTTCTCACGCCAGAGTGCGACGGCATAATCAACCACTTCTTCCTCGGTCCGGCTGCCATCCTTCTGTAACACTTTTCGGGTGTAGGAATACGCAAAGACAGGCTCGATGCCTGAGCTTACATTTCCCGCATAGAGGCTGATCGTGCCGGTGGGAGCGATAGAGGTCAAAAGCGCGTTGCGGATGCCGTGGTCAGCCACCGCAGCGCGCACGTCATCATCCATGCCGCGCATGGTGCCGCTGTCCAGAAACGCCTCAGCGTCAAAGAGTGGAAACGCTCCCTTTTCTGCTGCCAGACGCGTCGAGGCCAGATAGGCCGCGCGCGCGATCTGATGCAGCCAGCGGTCTGTCTGCTCTGCGGCGGCCTCGGACCCGTATCGCAGCCCCACCATCAAGAGCGCATCTGCAAGGCCAGTGACGCCGAGACCGATACGACGCTTGGCGTGTGCTTCCTGGGCCTGCGCATCCAAAGGAAAGCGTGAGGCATCTACCACATTGTCCATCATGCGCACGGCGGTCGCGACCAGATCATCAAGCTCGTCGGGATCAATGTCTGCGCCCGCCTCAAACGGATCCTGCACAAGGCGAGCGAGGTTGATCGAACCCAGAAGACACGCACCATAGGGCGGTAAAGGTTGCTCACCGCAGGGATTGGTGGCCGCAATCTCTTCGGCATAGGCGAGGTTGTTGGCGGCATTGATGCGATCAATGAAAATCACGCCTGGTTCGGCATAGTCATAGGTGGCCTGCATGATCTTGTTCCACAGATCCCGCGCCTGCACCGTGTGATACACCTTGCCTTTGAACACCAGATCCCACGGACCATCCGCCTTGACCGCGGCCATGAAATCATCGGTGACGAGAACGGACAAGTTGAACATGCGCAGTCGCACAGCGTCTGATTTCGCCGTGATGAACGACTCAATATCGGGGTGGTCGCAGCGAATCGTCGCCATCATCGCGCCTCGGCGGCTGCCCGCGCTCATGATGGTGCGGCACATGGCGTCCCAGACGTCCATAAAGCTCAAAGGGCCGCTGGCATCGGCCGCAACCCCCTTCACTTCGGCCCCTTTTGGCCGAATGGTGGAGAAATCATACCCGATGCCGCCACCCTGCTGCATGGTCAAAGCGGCCTCGCGCAGCGCGTTGAAAATGCCGTCCATGTTGTCTGGGATCGTGCCCATGACAAAGCAGTTAAACAGCGTGACACTCCGGCCCGTTCCCGCGCCCGCGGTGATACGCCCCGCAGGCAAAAACCGGAAATCCTCAAGGGCTGCGTAGAACCTATCTTCCCAAGCCGAAGGCGTTTTTTCGACCGAAGCCAACGACCGTGCAATGCGCCTCCAACTGTCTTCGACAGTGTGGTCGATCGGCGTGCCATCTGTCTCCTTGAAGCGGTACTTCATATCCCAGATGGCTTCTGCAATCGGCGCGGAAAAACGGCTCATGGGTGGGTCACCTCGATTGGGGCATTGGTCTTGGGATAGGAGTTTGAGGATACCTCAAGCGGCCACAAAACTCCATACCTTGCTCTCAAAATCCGATGCTCTACGATATATAGCGGGCAGGCATGGGATTCTCTTCGATGGCACATCTCAATCTGATCAAGCTGAGCGTTGGCTCAAAATCGGTGGCCGGCCTTGTGGACTGGCAGCAAACACGCCGCGCGCAAAGCGAGGATGGTCTGCCCAGACATGTCACGCGGATGTGGCCGAAACGCGCCGGAGAAATTCTCAAAGGCGGATCGATCTATTGGGTCATTCAAGGGTTTATCCAGTGCCGCCAACAGGTGCTGCGATTTGACGAGGTGATCGGATCTGATGGCATCCGCCGCTGCGCGTTCGTGCTTGATCCAGAGATCACCCGCACTTGCACCGCGCAACGGCGTCCGTTTCAGGGGTGGCGCTATTTGGCGGGGGATGATGCGCCTGCCGATCTTCCCACATCCCGCCAAAACGAAGACCCCTTGCCAGCCGAACTTTCTGCGGCGCTTGCCGATATCGGAGTGCTTTAACGCCGATCAGACAAGTGTTGCTGATAATTCACAGACTTAAGCTTTCCCTTGCAGAAAAAGCGCAGACCACTTGAGGTTGTCGGCCAATCCTGTAGCTCTTGGGCAAGGGACCGAAGATGTCCCACGGTGTTTTGGGAAATGAAACGCCGTAAAAAACATTGAGCAAGTTTCATCAAAAGGACGATGTCCATGAAAAAACTAATGACCTCCGCCGCTATAGCTGCGTTGAGTGCGACCTGCGCACTCGCTGGTAACTTTACACCTCCACCTCCTGCCCCCGCCCCCTCACAGCCGCGCTTGGTGGATTGGACGGGCTTTTATGTCGGCGCTCAGGCCGGCTTTATTGACATCGACTCTAACGCGGTCGGCGTCGAAGGAGATGGCGGCATCGTCGGTCTGACGGCAGGCTATGACTATGACGTTGGACGCGGTGTGGTCGGCGTCGCCCTCGACTACGACGTGATGGACGTGACGCTTACGCCAGGCGTTGACGCAGAAAGCGTCTTCCGCGCAAAGCTCCGCAGCGGCGTAAAGACGGGCTCCACGGGAAGTGGCCTGGTGTATGTGACCGGCGGTTACGCTGAAGTAGATACTACTGGTCTGGGAACTCAGGATGGCTCTTTTCTTGGAATGGGCTATGAGCATCTGGTCAGCGACGGGTTCTCCGTTGGTGGCGAAGTGCTGTTTCACGACTTCAGCAACGTCAACAATACCACGTTGGATGTTGATGCGCGAACCTTCCAGATCCGGGGCGCATTCCGCTTCTGATACTCTGCGGGCGTCGGTCAAAGCACCCGTACATATCCTTTCGCAAAACGTATAAGGGTCCTGCCCAAAAGCAGGGCTCTTATAGCATTTGGCTTGTTACATCCGGCGTGCCGAAAAGGCCGCTAGAACCGTTGGTTGACGAAAAATCGGCCACTTTCCGCGCAGTTTGAAACAAGCTTCACAGTCACTTTACATTGATTGCAAGAATGTGACTTTAAATTCTGGGAATGAACCCATTTATATACGGCACCCGAGACGCATGTCGCCTCAAAATGACACTATACAAAACACGTCCAAGAAAGGACCAGTCTCTTGAAATCAGCAGTTACAACAACCGCAGCCGCATTGGCACTTCTCGCACAACCAGTTCTTGCGGGAAATATTGAAGCACCTGCGCCCGAACCGATCATTTCTTCTCCTGCCATCACGCCCACCGGACCAGACTGGACGGGCTTCTATGGTGGTGTCCAACTCGGGTACGCCGACGTGGATTCCAACGTGGCCGGCGTGGATGGCGATGGCTTAATCGGCGGCCTGATCGCCGGGTACGACTATGACTTCGGCACCTTCGTTCTGGGCGCCGGTATCGATTATGACTTTGCCGATATCACCCTGACACCCGGTGTGGATCTGGAAAACGTGTTGCGCGTACGCTTGCGCGGCGGCGTTGAGGTTGGCAACGGTCTGCTCTACGCAACTGGCGGCTATGCAGAGGCAGACGCCAGCACACTGGGTAGCGAGGATGGCTACTTCATCGGTGCCGGTTATGATTATCTGATCACCGATCAATTCTCGATCGGCGGCGAAATCCTCTATCATGAGTTCGACAACTACGGCCCGACCACGATTGACGTGGACGCGACCACGTTCCAGGTCCGTGGCGCGTTCCGCTTCTGATCTGTAAACGATAGTTTAACGACAGGCGCCCCGAAAATCGGGGCGTCTTTCGCTTTGCAAGGCTATCGTGCGACCTGAGAGCGGTTGGCCATTCAACTGAACGCCATTAGATCGATCAGGCGATCTCGCGTGGCTTGATCACCATCCGACACCGCAGCATTGCGCGCCATAAAGAGCGTTGCCTGAGATCGAAGCACCAAACCATCCTCCAAGATCTTGAGATGGTTGGCGCGCAGAGTGTCCCCCGATGAGGCGATATCAGCAATGGCTTCGGCTGTTTCGTTTTTCACCGTGCCTTCGGTTGCGCCCTGGCTATCGACCAATTGGTAATCCGCGACGCCGCGTTCGCGCAAAAAATCACGAACCAATCTGTGATACTTGGTGGCAATGCGCAGGCGAAACCCGTGTTTGGCCCGAAACGCCGCGGCCACGGCATCAAGATCGTCGGTCGTACTGACATCAACCCACGCCTGCGGAACCGCAAGCACAAGATCGGCGTGTCCAAAGCCAAGCTCGGCCAGGGGCGTCACCCGCGTGTTCCATTGGGCCAGTTTTTCGCGCACAAGATCCGCCCCCGTGACACCCAGATGGATGCGGCCCGCCGCCAATTCGCGTGGGATCTCACCGGCAGAGAGCAACACGAGCTCCACACCGTCCAACCCCTCAACAAGCCCTGCGTATTCGCGGTCAGAGCCCGCGCGACCGAGTTTCAATCCACGGGCCCCAAACCACGCAAATGTCTCCTCCATCAACCGGCCTTTGGAGGGCACACCAAGCTTGATGCTCATGCCGCACCCCCAAGGCTCACAGCCAATTCGGGCCGGATCACGCCACCCACCGCCGGGATCTCGACGCCGCCGCCCAATTGCCGGGTCAGCGCATCATAGCGTCCGCCGGACGCCACCGGCGGCAGATCATCCCGCGCCTCGGCATAGAAGCCGAAAACAAACCCGTCGTAATACTCCATCTGCGTACGGCCGTACTGGGTCTCGAAATCGAGTGTTGTGATATCAATCCCTTGCCTATCCAGCGCATCCAATCGGCGTTCCAAGCGCGATACTGCTGGCGCGATAGACTGCAGGTCACTCGCAATGGCACGCAGCTGTTCCAGCGCATCTGAAGAGGCCGCTTGAACGTTCAGAATTGCATCGATCAGGGCGACCTCTTGGCTCGAGATCGGTGGCGTTGCAGCGTCCTCTCTCAAAACGTCAATCCGCGATTGCACATCTGCCGCGCTGCGCAGGCCAATCTGAGGGCCCGCCGCGGCCATGGGATCGGGATCATTCAACAGGGCCGCGCGTGCCGCCGGCACTGGGGTTTGTCCCGAAAACCGGTCCAGCAAGGCGCGAAACCGCACCGGGCGCCAAATGTGCCGCCTCAGGGCTGCTTTGCGACGATCCGTGGTCTTCAGTCCATCAGCCGCTGCCATGAGACTGCCAATGTCGCCTGTCGCGGC
>CAKZYL010000311.1 GCA_937884705.1 uncultured Roseovarius sp.
ACCGCCCTGATGTGCCGCCCGAGCTTGCCCGCCGTCGGACATTCGCGATCATCTCGCACCCAGATGCGGGCAAGACCACGCTGACAGAGAAACTCCTGTTGTTCGGCGGGGCTATTCAGATGGCCGGTCAGGTGCGCGCCAAAGGGGAGGCACGGCGCACGCGCTCAGACTTCATGGCTATGGAAAAGGATCGCGGGATCTCGGTCTCCGCGTCGGCGATGTCTTTTGATTTCAAAGACTTCCGGTTCAATCTTGTCGATACGCCCGGCCACTCTGATTTCTCCGAAGACACCTATCGAACGCTGACGGCCGTGGATGCCGCTGTGATGGTCGTTGACGGCGCCAAGGGCGTGGAAAGCCAGACACAAAAGCTCTTTGAGGTGTGCCGGCTACGGGATTTGCCGATCCTGACTTTCTGTAACAAGATGGACCGCGAAAGCCGCGACACCTTTGAGATCATTGATGAAATTCAAGAGATGCTCGCCATTGACGTGACGCCCGCCTCCTGGCCCATCGGCCAAGGTCGCGATTTCGTCGGCTGCTATGACATGCTCAACGACCGGCTGGAACTGATGGACCGCGCCGACCGCAACAAGGTTGCCGAAACCATTGAAATCAAAGGGCTTGACGATCCCAAGCTGGACGAACACGTGCCCGCTGATCTCATTGATCAGCTCCGCGAGGAAGTGGAAATGGCGCGGGAGCTTCTGCCCACGCTCAACCCGCAATCAGTTCTCGAAGGTCACATGACCCCGATCTGGTTTGGCTCCGCGATTAACAGTTTCGGCGTCAAAGAACTTATGGACGGGATCGGATCACTTGGCCCGGAACCCCAGCCTCAAAGCGCCGAGCCTCGCCAGATTTCCCCAGAAGAAACAAAGGTTTCCGGCTTTGTCTTCAAAGTGCAGGCCAACATGGACCCCAAACACCGCGACCGCGTAGCCTTCCTGCGCATGGCCAGCGGCCATTTCAAGCGCGGTATGAAGCTCACACATGTGCGCTCCAAAAAGCCCATGACCGTCTCCGCCCCTGTCCTCTTTCTTGCAGCCGATCGCGAATTGGCAGACGAGGCCTGGGCCGGCGACATCATCGGCATTCCCAATCACGGACAGCTGCGCATCGGCGACACGCTGACCGAGGGCGAAGCGTTGCGCGTCACAGGCATTCCGTCCTTCGCGCCAGAGCTTTTGCAGTCCTGTCGGGCGGGCGACCCTCTCAAGGCCAAACACCTGGAAAAAGCACTGATGCAATTCGCCGAAGAAGGCGCGGCCAAAGTGTTCAAACCAAGCTTTGGATCGGGGTTCATCGTGGGCGTGGTGGGCGCGCTGCAGTTTGAGGTGCTGGGCAGTCGGATCGAGCTGGAATACGGGCTGCCTGTGCGGTTTGAGAGCTCTCAGTTCACCTCTGCCCGGTGGGCGACAGGACCCAAGGATGCGCTCGAGGCCTTCCTGAATGCAAATAAGCAGCACATTGCGCACGATCACGACGGCGATGAGGTCTATCTCACGCGGTTGCAGTGGGACATTGATCGCGTGGAACGTGACCATCCGGAGATCACCCTCTCGGCAACCAAGGAAATGATGGTCTAGGCAAACCGAATTCTTTGAAAGAATTCGGGCAGAAATCTTTCAAAGATTTCGTTGCCCTGCAAAGGAACGGATTGGTCTTGATCGACAGAGCTTGGCACTTCATCCTGCCGTCATGAGCAGTGCACCCATTTGGGGCGTCGTGGCCACAGTCAAGGCACCCGCCAAGGACATCCTGAATTTCGCCGCCCACCATCTGGATCTGGGGGCGCACAGAGTTTTCATTTATTTCGACGAACCAAATGATGCGGCCTTCAACGCGTTGAAATCCCATCCAAAATGTCGCGTCACCCTCACTGATGCGGGCTATTGGAAACGGCGCAAGGGACGGCCCGACACGCATCAACCGCGCCAGACCGCCAACGCCACCCATTGCTACAAGCGCAAGCCTCAGGTCGATTGGCTGGCACATATCGACGTGGATGAGTTTCTCTGGCCGCGCGAGCCGATTGCGGCACAACTGGCAGCTCTGCCGCCAGACACGCACAGCGCCCGGGTCCGCCCCATTGAGGCCCTGGCGGACGACCCCGGTGATCCCGCGCCATCCGGTCAGATATGGTGCAAAGGCTATGCTCGGCACCAACGCGCAAGGCGCGAAGAAACCAACGCGATCTATCCCACCTATGGCGATCACCTCAATGGCGGGTTTCTCAGCCACGTCGCTGGAAAGGTGTTCGTGCGCACCGGGCTCCCCATCGTGTCTTTGCGCATCCATAACGCGTTCATAGACCGCCAAGCCGATCCCGATCCCGCCCCGCTCGACCACACGCCGCTCGTGCACATGCACGCCCAAAGCTGGGCCCATTTTCAAAAGCTCTATCAGTTCCGCCTTTCCCAAGGATCATACAGGGACAGCCTCAAACCCGCGCCAATGCCCGACGGGATCGCGCTGAATATGAACCAGGTCTTCTCGGCACTGGAAGACGAAGGCGGCGAAGAGGCGTTGCGCGCGTTCTACACGGAGGTCTGCACCGCCACGCCGGAGTTGCGAAACCGGTTGGCACAGTTCGGCCATTTGCATGCGGTGACGCTTGATTTGGACGCGAAACGGCGGCGGCATTTCCCTGATTTTCGGTGAAATTGTGCAGATCGGCGAAAAAGCCCCTTAAAACAATGGATCATCGCCCTAACTTTACCTGACCATTGACCAGCCTAGCTCACCTCCGGTAGATAGGCGCACCGTTAGATCCGGGCAGACGCGCCACAGATTCTGACAAACGACGTGAAGGCGGGCCAGGAGAGTGTCCGCAAACCTTTTGGACACATATGACGAAATTCTCTGAGCTGAACCTCAACCCCAAAGTATTAAAAGCCGTAGAAGACGCGGGCTATGAAACCCCCACCCCGATCCAGGAAGGCGCCATACCGCCCGCTCTGGAGGGGCGAGACGTGCTTGGCATCGCGCAAACGGGCACCGGCAAGACCGCCAGTTTCACCTTGCCCATGCTATCGCTTCTGGCCCGTGGCCGGGCGCGTGCCCGGATGCCGCGCTCTTTGGTGCTCTGCCCCACCCGCGAATTGGCCGCGCAAGTCGCTGAAAACTTTGACACCTACTCCAAGAACCTGAAACTGACGAAGGCGCTGTTGATCGGCGGTGTGAGTTTCAAGGAACAAGAGGTCATCATCGACAAGGGCGTGGATGTTCTGATTGCCACGCCGGGCCGGCTGCTCGATCACTTTGAACGCGGGCGGTTGATCCTCTCTGACGTCAAAGTCATGGTCGTGGATGAGGCGGACCGCATGCTCGACATGGGGTTCATCCCCGATATTGAGCGCATTTTCGGCCTGACCCCGTTCACCCGCCAGACCCTCTTTTTCTCGGCTACGATGGCGCCGGAGATTGAGCGGATCACAAACACCTTTCTGCAAAATCCGGCCCGGATCGAGGTGGCCCGCCAGGCCACAGCCTCTGAGACCATCGAGCAAAGCGTGGTGATGTTCAAGTTCTCCCGCCGTGATCGTGCCGACAGCGAAAAACGGGCTGTCCTGCGCAAATTGATCGATGGCGAAGGGGACAAGCTCACCAACGCCATCATCTTTTGCAATCGCAAGACGGATGTCGATATCTGCGCGAAATCGCTCAAGAAATACGGCTATGACGCCGCTGCGATCCACGGCGATCTGGATCAATCCCATCGCACGCGCACCCTAGAGGCCTTCCGCAATAACGAGCTGCGTTTGCTGGTGGCCTCAGATGTGGCGGCGCGGGGTCTTGATATCCCGACGGTTAGCCACGTGTTCAATTTTGACGTGCCAGGTCATGCCGAGGATTACGTGCATCGGATTGGCCGTACCGGACGGGCCGGGCGCGATGGAAAAGCGATCACAATCTGCGGGCCTCGCGACGACAAATCCTTCACGGCTGTGGAAACTCTCATTCAAAAGACGATCCCACGCGTTGACAACCCGGTGCCGACCAATACGGAAAAGAGCGATGACACCCGGGCAAAAAGCCGGTCTCGCAAGCGCGATGACAGCGTCAAAGACGCCGCGTCGCCAGCAGTCGTGGAAACCGACAGCGACGAGAGCAAACCCAAAAAGCCGCGACGCGCTCGCGACAGGCGAGATGACAAATCCGTTGTCGGACTGGGGGATCATCTGCCCAGCTTCATCGCCAAGAGCTTTGATGATCGCCGGGCCAGTTGAATATGCCCGTTGCCGCAACTGAGGGGTTTTGTTTCCTTTAAGCTGCCTTTGCGTCAACTTTTATCGCGATCGGCAGGTGTGCTGATCAAAGGGCCACTTTTCTCTCCCGTTTTCCTCACATATAAGCGCACACAATAAGCAGGGCGCCTATAAATGCGCCGCAATTGTTCGAGGACATAATGGCGAACCAAACCCGGGATGCGGACGTGGCCTTTATCCGCGCGTTGGCCGAGCTTTTGAACGAAAACGATCTGACGGAATTGCAGGTCAAACGGGACTACGGGGAAAACGACACGCTGAACGTGCGGGTAAGCCGCAAGACCGAGGTCGTGACGCAGCTCAGCGCGCCGGTTGTGACCGGTGGACCCGCTGCAGCCCCTGCAGCACAGCCCGCCGCTGCCGCCGCACCGGCGGCGCAAGACAGTGCTGTTGAAGACCCCGCAGAGCATCCAGGCGCCGTGACGTCGCCCATGGTGGGCACGGTCTACATGCAGGCCGAACCGGGCGCGTCAGCTTTCGTTCAGGTGGGCGACAGCGTGGGCGAAGGCGACACATTGCTGATTATCGAAGCCATGAAGACCATGAACCACATTCCTGCGCCGCGCGCGGGCGTGGTGAAACGCATCGTGGTGGAAGATGGCGCAGCGGTGGAATATGGCGCGCCGCTTATGATCATCGAGTAGCACCATGTTCGACAAGATCCTCGTGGCCAACCGGGGCGAGATCGCCCTTCGCGTGATCCGCGCCGCCCGTGAGATGGGCATTCAATCCGTGGCCGTACATTCAACCGCGGATGCCGATGCAATGCATGTGCGTATGGCCGACGAAAGCGTGTGCATCGGCCCGCCCCCCGGCGCCGAAAGCTACCTGTCAATCCCGGCCATCATCGCGGCCTGCGAGGTGACAGGCGCGCAGGCCATCCACCCCGGATATGGCTTTCTGTCTGAAAACGCGACCTTCGTGCAGATTGTAGAAGATCACGGGCTGACCTTTATCGGCCCAACGGCTGAACATATCCGCATCATGGGTGACAAGATCACCGCAAAGGACACGATGAAAGAGCTGGGCGTGCCCTGCGTGCCTGGATCCGACGGTGGCGTGCCGACACTCGAGGCGGCCAAGACCCTGTGCGACGACATCGGCTATCCCGTGATCGTGAAGGCCACGGCAGGCGGCGGTGGCCGCGGGATGAAAGTGGCCACGTCTGCCGCCGACATTGAAACCGCCTTCCGCACGGCCCGGTCAGAGGCCAAGGCCGCCTTTGGCAATGATGAGGTCTATATCGAGAAATACCTGACCACCCCACGGCACATTGAAATCCAGGTGTTCGGGGATGGGAAGGGCAAAGCCGTGCACCTGGGCGAGCGGGATTGTTCGCTGCAAAGGCGCCACCAAAAAGTGTTCGAAGAGGCCCCCGGCCCCGCCATTAGCCCAGAAGAACGCGCCAGGATCGGCAAAACCTGCTCTGATGCTGTGGCGCGCATCAATTATACCGGCGCGGGCACGATCGAGTTTCTTTACGAAAACGGAGAGTTCTATTTCATCGAGATGAACACCCGCTTGCAGGTGGAGCATCCGGTAACCGAGGCCATTTTCGGGGTCGACCTTGTCCGCGAACAAATTCGCGTGGCCGAAGGCCTGCCGATGTCCTTTGGTCAAGACGATCTGGCGATCAACGGGCACGCAATAGAGGTGCGGATCAATGCCGAAAAGCTGCCTGAGTTTGCACCGCGCCCCGGCAAGATCACGCAATTTCATGCGCCGGGTGGTCTTGGGGTTCGCATGGACTCAGCCCTCTACGATGGCTACTCAATCCCGCCCTATTACGATTCTCTGATCGCAAAGCTCATTGTGCACGGACAGGATCGTGCCTCAGCGCTCTCTCGCCTCCATCGCGCGCTTGGGGAACTGATCGTGGACGGCGTTGACACGACGGTGCCGCTCTTCCATGCGCTTTTGGCCGAAGACGACATACATTCAGGAAATTACAACATTCACTGGCTAGAAAAATGGCTGCAAACCAACCTGCAAGATTAAGAAGGCAGGTGCGACCTGACCTATCTCTGAATTCGTGCTAGTGTTCGAAGGGGAAAAAAGGCGTAGAGCCTCAATTTCAGTGAGAGCCCTCCATGAAGGATCACGATCCTCCGCTCACACCTGAGCTTTTGCTTCGGGCTTATGCCTCGGGGATTTTTCCGATGGCCGAATCTCGCGGAGATCCCGGGATGTTCTGGGTTGACCCGCGTATGAGAGGCGTGCTGCCACTCGACGGGTTCCATATCTCACGGTCTCTGGCTCGCGCCATCCGCAAAGGCGGTTACAGGGTCAGTCTGAACGAGGATTTTGCGGGTGTCGTGGCCGCCTGCGCTGAGCGCGACGACACTTGGATCAGTTTTGAGATTGAGGCGCTCTATTGCGGTTTGCATGATCAAGGCTACGCGCACTCCGTTGAGATCTGGCGCGGGCGCAGCCTGGCCGGTGGGGTCTACGGCGTGGCTCTCGGCGGGGCTTTCTTCGGTGAAAGCATGTTTTCAGCACAGACCAATGGGTCAAAACTGGCGCTTGCGCATTTGACAGATCACCTGCACCGCTGTGGTTTTTCCCTGTTTGACACGCAATTCATAACGCCGCATCTGGCCACGCTCGGTGCCTTCGAAATCCCCCGCAGGGAGTATCGGTTGCGGCTCAATGAAGCGTTGGAGATTGAGACATCAATCCACGAAAAGCCTTTGATATCAGATGGCTACTCAGTGATGCAGCGCAGCACCCAAACGTCATAACGCGGATGCTCCAAAGCGTTCAACGCCGGCGATGAGGCCAGCATCCAGCCGCTGAAGATGTTGCGCTCTTTGGCTAAATCCCGGATCACCAAATAGGCATAGGCGTCGGCCGCAGCATCGCCTTCGGGATAGCGGCACTCGGTCATCCGAAGCGACAGCGTTCCGAAAACCACCTCACCGCCATTGGCAATGTCGAGATCGCTGACGGTGGCGTCCGTCTTGTCCAGCCCGCGCAGCATGGCGCCCTGCCCAACCGCCACATTCTGTGCCAGAGCCGCACCTGTCAGCACGCACCCCGCACAGAGACCAGCCAGCGCGCGGATCATTCGCCCCCCTCTTCCCCACCGGCGACAAACTTGGTGAGCAGGCCGATCAAACTGACAGAGCCTTGTGTGAACTGGATCTCATCGCCAGGTGCAAAGGCGAATGGCGATCCGCCCGGCAGGATTTCCACGTAGTTTCCGCCCAGCAGCCCCTCTGACGAAATGGCAACTGCGCTATCATCAGGCACCTCGATCCCTTCCCGTACGGAGAAGGACGCATTGGCTCGAAACGTTTCCGCATCCAGTTCCAGCCCGGTGACGCGCCCCACTTTGACGCCCGCCAGACGCACATCCGTGCCGACATTAACCCCGTCAGCACTGCGAAAACTCGCTGTCAGCTGATATTCCGAGGAGTTTCCGGATACGCCCGCAACCTGGCCTGCATAGACCATGAACCCCAATGCAACAGCCAAAACGGCCGCGCCCACCACCACTTCGGTTGTTTTCTGAGCCGACATGTGAAGACCCTCTACGCCTGTTCAGGGGTTCTTTACCCCGTTGACCGCAGAGACCCCAGCGCTTTTTAGCGATCAGCTGGCGGTCGTGCCTTCTTTCTGGGCGTCCGCGTAGATCATCAACGGTGCGGTGTCCGATGTCACCGCCTCTTCGTTAACCACTACCTCTTCCACATTCTCCATGCCCGGCAGTTCGAACATCGTATCTAGAAGGATATCTTCGAGGATGGACCGCAGACCACGCGCGCCAGTCTTCCGCTCTATCGCTCGTTTGGCAATGGAAGACAGCGCATCTTCCGTAAAGGACAGTTTGGCGTCTTCCAGTTCAAACAAACGCTGGTACTGTTTGACCAAGGCGTTCTTTGGCTCTGTCAGGATGGTCACAAGCGCATCCTCGTCGAGATCCTCCAACGTCGCAATCACGGGCAAACGGCCGACGAATTCCGGGATCAGGCCGAACTTCAAAAGATCTTCCGGCTCGAGATCGGTGAAGATCTCGCCCACACCGCGCTCATCCACATCACGTACGTCCGCGCCAAAGCCCATCGCAGAGCCCTTGCCGCGCTGCGCAATGATCTTGTCGAGACCCGCAAATGCGCCGCCACAGATAAAGAGAATATTGGTGGTATCAACCTGCAGAAACTCTTGCTGCGGGTGCTTGCGTCCGCCCTGCGGCGGGACCGCGGCGACTGTGCCTTCCATCAGCTTCAAAAGCGCCTGCTGCACGCCCTCGCCCGACACATCGCGGGTGATCGACGGATTTTCAGACTTGCGGGTGATCTTGTCGACCTCGTCGATGTAGACGATGCCGCGTTGGGCACGCTCCACATTGTACTCGCTGGCCTGCAAGAGCTTGAGAATGATGTTTTCGACGTCCTCACCCACATAGCCCGCCTCGGTGAGCGTGGTGGCATCGGCCATCGTAAAGGGCACATCCAATATCCGCGCCAGCGTCTGAGCCAGCAGCGTCTTACCGCAACCGGTGGGTCCGATCAGCAGGATGTTGGATTTCTGCAGCTCAATATCGCCCGCTTTCCCAGAGTGGTTCAACCGCTTGTAATGGTTATGGACGGCAACAGAGAGCACGCGCTTGGCCATAGCCTGCCCGATGACATAATCATCCAGCACGTCACAGATCTCACGCGGTGTCGGCACACCTTCTGAGGACTTCAGACCGGCCGTTTTGGTCTCTTCACGGATGATATCCATGCAGAGCTCAACGCATTCGTCACAAATGAATACGGTTGGTCCGGCAATCAACTTTCTGACTTCATGCTGCGACTTTCCGCAGAAACTGCAATAAAGCGTATTCTTACTATCGCTGCCTGAACTGTTCGCCATGTTTCAACCTCTGAAAGCAAAGCCGGTATGCACGTTCTCACCGTTTTGCCGCGTTTCTCTCCGTCTTGTCGTCAGCTTAGGACAGGCCTCAGGGCATAACAACGCCAAAATGCCCGCAACTCGCCGCATCAAATTTGGCGCTCTGGTCGCGCGCCAAACGCTTTATTCTTCGTCATCCTTCGCCCGGTTTTCGACGATATCGTCAATAAGGCCCCAATCCTTTGCGTCCTTGGCATCCATGAAGTTATCGCGTTCCAGAGCATCCTCAACTTTTTTGAGGGTCTGGCCGGTATGCCTCACGTAGATCTCATTAAGCCTGCGCTTGAGTTTCAACGTCTCTTCGGCGTGAATCATAATGTCCGTGGCCTGGCCCTGGTAGCCACCGGATGGCTGGTGCACCATGATTCGGCTGTTGGGCAGAGAAAAGCGCATGCCCTTCTCGCCGGCCGTCAGCAAGAGAGATCCCATGCTGGCTGCCTGGCCCACCACGAGGGTCGAGACCTTTGGCTTGATGTACTGCATCGTATCGTAGATCGAGAGCCCGCTTGTCACCACACCGCCTGGGCTGTTGATGTACATCGAGATTTCTTTCGACGGGTTCTCCGCCTCAAGGTGCAAAAGCTGCGCAACAATCAGGCTCGACATACCGTCATGGACCGGCCCACTCAGGAACACGATCCGCTCTTTTAAGAGCCTGGAAAAGATATCATACGCCCGTTCTCCACGGCTGGTTTGCTCAACCACCATCGGGACGAGGGTGTTCATGTAAACGTCATAGGGATCCTTCATAGAGACCTGCCTGTCTGTGATTGCTGATACTTAGCGATCAGGTGCTAAAAGAATCTTAGTCCCGCGCCCATGGCACTGCAAGGCCACCCCATTGGATTTTCCTCTCGCGCGGGGCTGCTGCTGCAAAAAATGGTATATTAACAGGTCATTAACGCCGCAAAGCTGCGTGAAAATGCGATCAAAACATGGGGTTACTTTACGCGGTGCTATGCGGCCTGATTTTTGGCGCTCTCAAAAACGTTACAAAATTCTTGCCGTGCTTTGTTGCGCAAGGATCGCACTGAAGGTGTTGCGTGAGGTGTAACATTGGATAGACATATGAGTGTACTTCATAGGTTTACATTCAGGTCACCGCTCCAATGACTGTTATTCTTGATCGCCTCCGAGACATTTCTCTTCAAGAGGCTTGGCAGGTCGGCTTTGAGGGGCACCCCATCACCCTGTCAGATCGCGCCGCAGGCTGCATCACCAAAAGCCGCGATGCCTTTGAGCGGCTTTTGAACAGTGAGACGCCCCCTTACATGTACGGCTCAACAACGGCCCCAGGCGCACGGGCCAAAGTGAAACTTTCGGTCGAAAGCCAAGAAGAGCTCGTGCGCATTCAAAACCTCTGGGCATCGCGCGAGATCGGCATGGGGCGCAAGATGGTGCCGGATCACGGCGTGCGCCTGATTTTGATGGCGCGCGTGGCCAGCTACATCGAAGGGCATGTCGCAGTCAGCTTGCCGATGGCAGAATGGGTTGCCGGGCTGACGCACCAGCCACCCCGCCCTTTGCCGCTTGAGGCAGCGACTGGACCTGGCGAAGTCATGCCGCTCAGTTGCATTTACCCAAACGAGATGGGCATCAGTTTGCGCGCAGGTGAGATCATGGCGCTCTACAATGGATCGCCCTGTGCCACGGGTCTGGTTCTGGATGCGGCATTGACGGCGCGGCGCAGATTTGACCTCATTCACCGCATCATGGCGCTCGCGGTCGAGGCTGTCGGCGCGCCGCTGGAGGCCTATGATCCCGCCATCGCCACGGTGTCCACAGATCCGCATATGGCGTCCGCCATTCAAACGCTGAACGCTCACCTGCACGATGTTCCCCGGCAGAACCGCCTGCCCCACCAAGCACCGGTCAGTTGGCGCATTCTGCCCACGATCCTGGCGGCTCAGTCGCATGCCGTTGCCCATGCAGAAGAAACCGCGCTCAACGCGATACGGTCCGTGGCGCAAAACCCGCTCTTTGTGCCTCCAGATGCGGAGCACCCCGATGGGCGGGTCATTTCCACGGGCGGCTACCACAACCAACAAGCCAGCCGCGCGATTGATGGGCTCAATGCCGCCGCGGCTGATATCTGTGTTCTGGCTGGCAAACAGACCGCGCGGTTGCTCGACGGGGCCGCATTCGGCCTGCCAAAAATGCTGGTGGAGGAAGGTTCCGGCGTCGTTGGAACCGAGTTCCTGGCATGGACGCAGACCGGGCTGGGCGACCGAGCGCGTCTGTCGGCGATTCCAGCCACCCTGCCCACGGGGTTGGAGGATCCCTGCGGCGCGCAGTCCGATGTCGCCTCTCCGGTTTTTCTGGCCTATGAAAGACATCTTGATGTGTCTGATGACCTGATGGCGTCTCTGGCCGTGCTCTGCGTGTCTCTCATTCAGACTTATCGTTTGTCCTCGCGACGGCCGCCATCGGCGCTGCAGGCCTTTCATGATGAACTCGCGCGGCACGTGATCCCCTTCGACACCGACCATTTTGTCGAACTGGGGACGTCTCTGCGCAGTTTGAAATCCCTGCTCGCGGATGCAACCATCGGTCAGGGGCCCCTATCGCAATTGATTTCCAACGATCGAAACTAAAGCGTTTCGACTTTACCTTGAGACATCAACGAAAGTCGAAACGCGTGCAACTTACGAACGTTAGACTGCGTTTCAAGAAAAGTTGTGATTCAAGTTTTTCTCGAAACGCTTTAGGTCATGTGTCCACACACTGACCGGTGAGGAACAGCACAGTGACATCACCCGCCATAACCCCCACGACGGCCGAGGACACCCAAACAATCCAAAGCATTGTCGATCAGACCGGCTTGTTTCCAGCCGATTTGGTGCCCGACCTTCTAGATCCGTTCCTGACAGAGCAAACAACGGAGTTTTGGCGCACAGCCCGCATAGCGCAGGAAATCGTGGGCTTTGCCTACATCGTGCCTGAGATGCTGGCCGAGGGAACGTGGAACCTGACCGCGATCGCCATTGCCCCGTCTCACCAAAGGTCAGGCACAGGCAGTGTCCTTTTGAACGCAGTCGAAGATCACTTACGCACCCTTCATCAGCGCATCCTGCTTGTCGACACGTCTAGCACCGAAGACTTCGAAATGGCCCGCGGCTTCTACATCCGAAATGGATACGACGAAGAAGCGCGCATCCGGGATTTCTGGGCGGAGGGCGATGACAAGGTCGTCTTTCGCAAGGCCCTATAGTTTCACACGCCAAAGAAGTGGCAACGCCGCCCATCAGGACGCATGCGACACTTCGATCATGCGTTGAAGCCAGCATATGGGGGCGCGGCCACATGGCCTGCCCCTTTAGGCACGGATGCCTTATGCTTTGTTGGTGTCCGTGTGCGGGAAGATAAAGTTCGCCATGTATTTGTGACCCGGCACCAAATAGTCGAACGGGAATTTGGCGTAGCGCTTATCGTGCGGCAAGAGAAGATCAAACGGGAACCTGCCGTAGCGTTTCCCATGCGGCACCAGGAAGCCAAACGGGAATTTTCCATAGCGTACAGAATGCGACACCAGGAACCCAAACGGGAACTTTCCATAGCGTACGGAATGGGGCACCAGGTGATCAAAGGGGAATCTTGCCTGGTATCTGTCTTCGCCAGTGATCAACGCGTTCGTGCGCTCTTTTCCGTTAATGAGAAGCGGGAACGGCCAGGTCGCCATACGCCGTCCACCCGGCACGAGATGGCCAAAGGGGAACTTAGCCTGGTATCTATTGTGGCCAGGGACCAAAAGTCCGAACGGGAACTTTCCATAGCGAATGTTATGCGGCGCGAGGAAGCCGAAGGGGAACTTGCTGTAGCGCCTCTCATGGGGCACCAAGTGACCGAAGGGGAATTTCGCCTGGTATTTGTTATGGCCCGGGATCAGCAAGTCGAACGGGAAGCGTCCGAAACGCGTTTTGCCCGAGAGCAGCAGCCCAATCGGTTTATCGGCCCAGCGCCCATGGCGTTCGATCACGGCGCCTGAATAGGGCTTCCGGCGGCTGATCAACGGAATGGGCCAGTCGGCCATATGATACCTGTCGTCTGTCTTTGTGCCCAACCGTTTGGTCAGGAAGTGCCGGTGATCCTTCAGGACGCGAAACGACGGCGAACGAAACGTCTTTACAAACACCTCCTCGGTGACATCGCCCATGTCGGCCGCGCCCATTTCCGCCGTGATGCGCCGTGTGGTCTGCGCGACCCCAAGCGGCTTTGCGTCTGCACGAACCAAAAGAACCGCACCACCACCGGACATTTTCTTTTGATAGGCCTTTACAGTTGCGTCCACGACGCCGTCAGCCGCGAGTGCGTCCGTCAGCCCTTCGGCACTGTCATAGACATCGACAATCTTGTCCGAAAACCGCTGTCGCGCCACAAGCTCAAACGCAACCGAGCGCGCCTGATCGGCACTGTCATAGTACCGTGTGATGATGTTCGTCATGGGACCTCCACCGGGTTGGGCTGTTGAACTGTGTCTTGTCTACGCGAGGGCTTCATGCGACGCGCCACCAAGGGGACCGCGACCACGACAGCCAGCACCAGACATGCTATTTCGATCGTGAAAACTACGTTATAGGGCATATGCGCCTGACTTCCCGTGATAGCGCCCGGCGCAACCAGGATATCTCGGACAACGCCGGCCAGCGCGATGCCAACACCCGCGCAGGTGGCCTGAACAGCCCCCCACGTACCGATAGACAAACCCACCTGCCCCGAAGGCGCATTGCGAATTGTGGCCGTCAGGGTGGCATGACCAAAAAGACCTGCGCCCAATCCCGTCATCCCCGTGCCCACGATAAAGAGCGCAGGGCCAACGAACGCGGAGGCCAAAACGATAGCGGCAAAGCCTGGAACGCCGATTAAGGCGCCAATAACGGCAAGCCGCGCCGGATCGCCGCCCTGGCCTAGCGCGCGGGATGCGATGCCAAAGCCAAGCAGCGTGCCAGCGGCCAAAAGCGCGGTCAGTTTGGTTGTCTGCGCCACGCTCAGGCCCAGCGCCTGACCGCCATAAGGCTCGAGCAAGACGTCGGCCATACCATAGCCAAACGTGCCAAGGCCAATGACCACGAGCAGCCGAACCATGCCTTTTTGCGCCACAAGGTTGGACCAGGCTGTTTTGAAGTGCTCTTGCGGGGCCGCTTCCATTTCCCGCGCACGGGCAGGGTTTCGTGTTTCTTGCTTCCAGAGCGCGATGACATTCAAAATGATCGTCAAAACGGCGGATCCCTGGATCACCTGGATCAAGCGCCCTGGTGTGTAATTCTCAAGCAACGCGCCGTAGACAAGCGCGCTGACGACCATCCCCAAAAGGAGCATGACATACATAAGGCCAACAACTTTCGGGTGGTCTTCTTCCTTCACCAAATCGGTGGCCAGCGCGAGGCCAACGGTCTGGACAATGTGCAGACCCGCACCCACGAGCAAAAAGGCAAGTGCCGCCGATCCCAGCCCCACGAACCGCGGGGCATCGACGGCCTCGGCATATCCCGACAACACAAGGAGCGCGAACGGCATCACGGCAAATCCGCCGAATTGATACATCGTGCCTTTCCAGATGAAAGGCACGCGCCGCCAACCCAAAGCAGATTTGTGCGTATCGGATTTGAACCCGATAAAGGTGCGCAGCGGAGCAAATAGGAGTGGCAGAGCAAGCATCCCAGCGACCAGGGTCGCGGGCACAGCCAGCTCAACAATCATGACACGGTTTAATGTGCCCACCAGCAATACAAGTGCCATTCCAACCGTCACCTGGAACAGCGACAGTCGGATCAGTCGCGACAGTGGCACCTCCTCTGTGGCCACGTCCGCAAACGGCAGATAGCGCGGCCCGATGGACGCCAGTTTTCGTAGGGCAATGGTGCGATAAGAGATCATGATCCGTCTCAACAATCAGATCCGCGACCAGCGCAGAGCAGATTGCCGCATCTTACGTCGTTAAGCACGCGGGCAGTGCATCACTGCCCGCAGCGCAAAATCACTTAGTGCGTCTCAGTATACACGGCCTTGGTCACCGTGCCGTCAGGCAACGTCACCACAAGCTGGCGTGAGTCGTCATACCCCACCTTCGCAATACCTGTGTCGGTGCTAAGCGCTGCTGACGCATCTCCCGAACCCAACTCATTGCCAGAGAGGAAATCGCCGACCCAACCTGTGCTGCTGAGCACTGCAACGTGGACCGCAAACGATCCCACTGCGACGGCTGAAAGAAAGAGTGGAACGCCTACTGTCGGTTTCACGACAAGCCACATTTTCGCATTATTCATAACTGTACCCCCTTAGCCGAGCCAAGGCGTCGTGAACGCCGTAAGAACGTGAGCCAACAGGGCAATAAGCCCGAAGACGCGTGTGCCGTCGATAAGGTAGCTATGCACCTCTTCGGCCTCTTTGAGCGTTAGACCAGTGGGTCCAACTTTATCTGGATCGTCTGACATTTTCGATCTCCTACACATGTTAAGTTGAGGAGCAGAAAATGGCGGCGCGGAGAAACTCAAAGGATTCTGCCATATTCACGCATCCACGACTGATTTCTACGAAACACAGCCGATACTAAAAACTGTCCGCAAAAGTCGACAAAGTAAACTGTAAATTTGTCTTGACACTCTAATTTCCGATCTAAGGCGCAAATGCAACATCCCGCTATAGGGCACTGACGGATGGATTTCTCAATCATTCCAAATGCAAAGCTTACGTCGCTGTGGCCGTCAAACGATGTGCACATATCTAAGGCAAACCCGCTCGGCTTGGTTACTAAACCCTTAAAAACATGGTGATTACGAATCATTGGCCTCCTATGGGGTGGCACGTTCGCATGGCAGAAGACTGTCACAAGCAAAGCCGTTAACAGGATCATCCAAGGTGTTCCTCTGCGCCCCAAAAGCCGATCCATCGAACGATTCGCACGAACTCCGCGAACGCATGTTTGTGCCCAAAGGATGCTCCAGGCACACCGGGCAACGCGACATCAGCCTATACCAAATGGTTTTCCCAACGACCGCGCGACGGCGTCTTAGGCAGCCATCTGACGTCATCCAAAGCCTGCAGTCCGACCGGGTTTTCCACCAAAGGCCCATGGCAAATGATCATGTGTTGACAGCCTCGGCCGAACCGCATCCTGTGAGCCGATGGAAGAAAAACGTTCTGTAGATGGGTTTGGCGCCGCGTGCCTCATTGGGTTTGCAAGCCTCCTGGCCTTCAACCAAGTCGTCATCAAGATCACCGGCCAAGGGTTCAACCCGGTTTTTCAAGCAGGGCTGCGATCTGCGCTTGGTCTTCTCTGTCTGCTGATCTGGATGCGGGCGTTTTCGATCCCCTTGGCCATGCCGCGCCGTGCCGTCTTCTGGGGCGTGGTGTCGGGTCTGCTCTTTGCCTATGAGTTTATCCTGCTCTTCATCGCGCTGGATCTGACCAGCGTGTCCCGCGCATCGATCCTTTTTTACACAATGCCAGTCTGGTTCGGCATCGCCGCGCATTTTCTTCTCCCCGGTGAAAGGCTGAACGGCACGCGCATACTCGGCATGGCGCTGGCGGTTTTTGGCATTGTCCTGGCGTTGGCGGATGGCAGCGGCCAAGGGAATCTCAAGGGCGATCTCTTTGCCCTGGCGGCGACCTTTGGCTGGGCCGGGATCAATCTGTTGGTGCGCATCACACCTTTGTCTGATGTGCCACCACAGAACCAGTTGCTCTATCAGCTGATCGTCTCCAGCATCGTGATGCTCGCCGTCAGCCCGCTTTTTGGCGCGCTTCTTCGCGACCCTCAATGGCTGCAAGTCTCCGGACTGCTCTTCCAAGGGATCTTCGTGGTGTGCCTTGGATACGTGGCCTTTTTCTGGCTGCTCAAACGCTACAAAGCCAGCGGCGTTGCCGCCTTTAGCTTCCTGTCCCCGGTTCTCGCGGTCATCTTGGGCTGGGCCCTGCTCG
>CAKZYL010000312.1 GCA_937884705.1 uncultured Roseovarius sp.
AACGACAGCTGCCCGGTTCTCGATTTCTAAAACCAGGCTTAAGACAGCTCAAATCTGGGAGACCTCCGCGATGCGCGGTCTTCCAGACATCGTCGGAGGCTCAGATGAGCGACAAAATAAATCGGCTGTTTCTGGCTTGGGGCAACCCTGACGCGGACAGTCGCGCTGATGAGCTCAAAGACACACTCGCCTCTGAATTCTACTACGCCGATCCAAACGCTCCCGAGCCCATAACAGATGCAGATGCCTTTGTGGCCTATGTTGCCATGTTCACCCAATATGCACCGGGCGCCACTGCCCGCGTTGCCAAACTGACTGACTGCAAAGGCCACTACCGCGCCACCGTGATTTTCGAAATGGCCGATGGCAAGCAACAGTTCGGCCAGTACTTTGTGGATCTCAGCGACGACGGGCGCGTCGCGCGTATGATTGGGTTTGCCGGTTTGGGAGAACCCGATTGACCGCGTCTGCCATCGAACTCAAGGGCATTTCAAAATCCTTCGGGCCGGTTCAGGCCAATAAAGACATATCAATCCGCGTGGCCCCGGCCACAATCCACGGCATTGTAGGCGAAAACGGGGCCGGCAAATCCACGTTGATGAGCATCCTCTACGGCTTTTATGCCGCCGATAGCGGAGAGATCTGGATCAACGGCAAGAAGACGTCGATCCCGGACAGCCAGGCGGCCATATCCGCAGGTATCGGCATGGTGTTTCAGCACTTCAAGCTGGTTGAGAATTTCACTGTTTTGGAGAACATTATTCTCGGCGCGGAGGATGGCGGCCTGCTCCGGCCAAGCCTGGCCAAGGCGCGCCGCGTGCTCGGTGATCTGGCGCAAGAATACGAGCTCAACGTCGATCCCGATGCCAAAATTGAAGAGATCGGCGTGGGCATGCAGCAACGGGTTGAGATCCTAAAGGCGCTGTACCGCAAGGCAGACATCCTGATCCTCGATG
The DNA here is from genome assembly GCA_937884705.1 of uncultured Roseovarius sp. Lineage (GTDB taxonomy): Bacteria > Pseudomonadota > Alphaproteobacteria > Rhodobacterales > Rhodobacteraceae > Roseovarius. Next base: position 957 of record CAKZYL010000312.1, read on the forward strand.
AGCCCACGGGCGTGCTGACCCCGGCAGAAGCGGATCAGCTCTTTCGCATCCTCGCCCGCCTGCGCGATGAAGGCAAAACCATCATCCTCATCACGCACAAACTGCGTGAGATCATGGAGATCACAGATGAGGTGAGCGTGATGCGGCGCGGCGAGATGGTGGCCACGGTTGCAACGGCCAGCACCAGCCCGGAGAAGCTCGCCGAACTCATGGTGGGCCGGAAGGTTCTTCTGCGCGTCGAAAAAGCGCCAGTCAAACCCGGCGATGACGTGCTGCGTCTAGATGACTTGCGCGTCATTGACAGCCTCGGCGTCGAACGCCTGCGTGGTGTCACGCTCTCGGTTAAATCAGGGGAGATCCTTGGCATCGCAGGGGTCGCAGGCAACGGGCAGTCTGAATTGCTCGAAGTGTTGGGCGGCGTGCGTCATGGCACCGGATCTTTGAGCGTAAATGGCGCAGATTTGCCTCTCTTCGGCCCGGGGTCCGACGGACGAGACAGACGTCTGGCAGGCGTGGCTCACGTGCCCGAAGACCGCCAACGTGATGGGCTGATCATGGATTACACCGCGTGGGAGAACATGATCTTCGGCTATCACGGAGATCAGGGCACCATTATGAAAAACGCTCAGATCCAAGCTGAAAGCCAATCTAGTATGGATCGCTTTGACGTGCGCCCGCCCAATGCGCG
>CAKZYL010000313.1 GCA_937884705.1 uncultured Roseovarius sp.
CACGTCGTTGACAAATATCTCGGCAACTACTTTCACATAGGCCACTTCGTGCACGCCTTCCCAAACGCCAGGATTGTGCACGTGCACCGAGATTTGCGCGCGGTGGCCTGGTCAATTTACCGACAACACTTTGCGGATGCGCAAATCCCCTTTGGCTATGACCCGCAGCACTTGGTCGGGTTCATATCCGCCTATTGCGATCTGATGTCGTTCTGGAGCTCGCAATTTGGCGACAGGATCGTTCATCTCTCTTATGAGCGCCTCGTTGAAACCCCAAACGAAACCATACCGCAGTTGATCGCAGAGCTGGACTTGCCGTGGGACGCGGCCTGCCTGACACCTCACAAAGTGAAACGGATGGTGACAACCGCGTCCCAGGGCCAGGTCACCCAAGAGATCTACACCGGCAGTTCCGATGTCTGGCGATCCTACGCGCCCTTTGCAGGATCCTGGCTGTCAGAGCTACCCGGAACAGACTGGCATGCGCGCTGACAGGCCCTGCGATGTGGCCGATCCAAGGCCGTGCGATCTCTCAATGCTGCCCGATGCTCAATTCTTCGCACTCTCCGCGACGAATTCATACTCAAGGGAAACCAACAGCTTGGTGTCCTCCTCTGTCGGCAAGTAGAGCTTCAGCAGCTTGTCGATCTGCTCATTGGTCTTAAGCTCCGCCACCCGTTCTTCGAACTCCGGCAAAAGCGCCTCAAGCAAGGCTTCGCGCCGCTCCCAATAGGCGTCCACGGCCTCCGCAAAGAGCGTCGACGATTTGAAATCGGCAAAGCTCTGGGTGAACCCTTCCAACCATTTTTGCCCGGCCCGAAGCCCTTGGGTGTCTTGCGGCAAGGCATCAATCTTGGCCGCCTCATCCTTGATCAGCGTGGCCAGCCGCGTGTCCCTCTCCGCCGACAGCTCTTTCACTTTCGCGTTTTTCGTGGCCGTATCCAGATCCGACCGCGCCGCGATCTTTTGCTCGATCGCCACGTTCATCGCCTTGATCCCATCCGTCGTCACCGGAAAGGCAAGCGTCTCTTTCGCGACGTCATCCAAGATCAGTTTGGACAGGGCTTTGATGTGGGACGCGCGCTCTTTTTTGAAGGCCGCGCGCAGGTCGCTTTCCAGAAATGCAAAATAGGCGGGGGGCCTTGTGTCAAAGGCGCGAATGCTGCCCAAGCGTTCACTCGCTGGGCCCGACACGCTGAGCAAGTTTTGTTGGGCAACCTGCGCCAACTGAAACGCGGATTGTTCGCGCACGTTCTTGATCCAGCCGCCGGCCTCTTCGATGTCTTCAGCCGGAATTAGATCGGATCGGTTTTCCAGAATGGCTTCCAACGCTTCAAGCTCTGGAAAAATCTTTGGATTGGCACCGATCTGCACAATCTGCTCTGCTTTTCGCTGCACCTCACCCCAGGCCAGCCGGTTTTCCTGCACGAGGTAGGTTTTGAAAAAGTGGCTGGCATTGAAATTAATCTGTGGATTTTGTGTGCTCCGTCTGCGCAGCTGGAACCCAAACCAACCGCGCATGTAATCCAAGGTGCGGCCCATCTTTGTTTTCAGGATCGGGTCTTTGGTGCAGGTCCGTCCATACTCCATGTCTTCTTGCCAAATCTTGACAAGCAGCTCGATGTTCAGCGCATCGTAGGGCAATCCGAATGTGGGCACGAACGCGTCATCGTAGTAGAGCGTTGCGATCTTTTCATTGATCTCCCGTGACTGTGTGTAAGCCGCCATTGGCTTGGCCCACTCGGCCAGCGCCAGGCATCTTTGGGTGATGTCCCGTGCTGCAAAATACGTGCCTGTTGCGACCCGCACCCGCGCGAATGCGTGGTGAAAGTACGGGCTCCGCGGCGTCAGTGTGACGGCATCGCACCGATCATCGGACACTTGCACCGTCAGGATGTTGCCCCGCGCGACCGTCATCGTGAAACTGCTCGTTTTCCCAATGCCAAGCGTCGACCGAACCTGCTTGGATTGCGCGAAAAGGAAGCTTCCATCGGCATTCATTTCGCCGACAAAGTGACTGCGTCGCATGTCGCCCCGTCGGTTGTGGGGAAAGGCCATCAGGAAGACGTTGAACCGTCCCTCCGCCGGCACGCCGCGCAGCAGAATGTCTTCGTCCGTGCGCAGACCGCGCGCGCATTTCAGTCGCCCGACCCAAATTTGATTTGGATCGTTCAACAATTGCTGGATCGGCACAGTGGCCGGATCTCTCACCTGCGGGGCCTGCACCGTCACAAGATCAGGGTGCGATGACCCGCGGGCGTGAGACGGGGTCGACAGGACCGGTCCTACCCTGTGTGTCCACGCGACCTGTTGCGCGGATTTGGCGTGCACAGACATGGGCAAGGCGCACGCTAAAAACGCGCAGAAAAAGGCGCTGAGTTTCATAGATTACCCCTCGTTCCGGCAGGCTCTGATCTCGTTGCTCAGACCCGTATGCGCCCTCGAAACCGAAACCACACTGCGAAAGCTGGTCGTTAGCTCCGCCCATTCCGCCTCTGAAATGCTGTAATTTTCCAACGACGCCAGCGCGCAAGAGCAGTATCCGGTGTTTTCAAACTGCTCCATGCAGCTTTGCTGAACACCCGTGCGCAGAGAGGCCTGGCGACGCTCCTCAGCGCGCCGCTCGGCCTCCTTGCGCTCGCGCTCCTTTTTCTCTGCCGCTTGTTTGGCTTCTTGTTCCTGCCGCTGTTTCAGACCCTCAGACACAACGGCACGCCCGTTCCCCGACACATAGACCTCGATATTGGCGAAAATCCTGCGCACCGTCGCGCTGCTACGGCCATGGGTGGCGATCAGACGCGTGGCATCCTTCACGCCATTTTCCTTCAGCACACCCGTCCGCGCCAAATCGCCCAGCCCGCCAGTATAGGCGCCTTGTCCGCTTTGCATGCCGCGAAACATCTCACCGAGCATCTGAAACCCTTGCGCAGCGCCCGCGTCAAGGTTTTGCTCCAGGCTCCTACCATTGCCCAAAAGCATGCCACCCGTCGGTGTGCCCCGCGCGATTTTAAAAGACAGCATCCGTTGCAAATTCGGATTGGCCAGGAAGATGCACGTCTCATCGCGAAAGTTCAGGTTCTCCTGAAACGGCTCAATAAAGCCCGAAAGATAGATGAATGACTTGTCGACATTCAGATAGGCCACCTCGCCCATGCGCAGGGCTTTCAAATCCCCATCATAAAGCGCCTGGATCGCCTTTTTTTCATGAAAGAGATCAAGCCGGAGGGGTTTTTCAGCCTGCCTGGTCTGCGACGGCTGAGCGGTCTCTACAGTGTATTGCTGCGTGTCCTGCGGTTGCGGCTTGGGCGCCGGTTCAGCCTCTTGCGGCGTGCTCTCAAAAGCCGCAAATGGCTCCGCCTCGCTCGGCGCCTCATCCACAAGGGCTGCGAGCACGTCGCCCGCCGGGGCAAATCCCTCTTCATCCGCGATCTGATAGAGGGTCACCGCAAGCTCCTGATCGACCTCTACACCGGCAATCCCGTACATGTAGGCATCCCCCAGATATGCGTAAGCCGGCCCGTATTGGAACGTCTCTTCCGCCTCAAGAAAGGATTGCAGGCCCTCATCCATGCGATTGTTGGCCCAAAGCGCGCGCCCCAGCTGGAAATGAAAACGCGCGGTCTCCGAATGGCGTTTCACAGCGTCACGGCAATGCTTCACCGCGGGGCCTGGGATAATATCCACATCGTCCACACCGGCCGCCCAACGATTGGGATCGGCTGGATGCGCTGCAAACTCATCACAGGCATGGGTATCCTGGTACTCTTCCGCGAATGATGCGGCAGAGAGTGCCGCAGAAAATCCCAAGCCTAAAATCAACGCACTAACAGATTTCGGTTTCATGTCACCACACTCTAAAACGTCTATCATTCCACCCTGGAGTGTGTCCTAATGCCTGTGCCAAGTCCATTTCTTTGAGGAGGGCCGGATGCGAATTTTACTCTGCGCTTTGGTGATCAGCCTCACCTTTGGCCTGATGGGTCCAGCAGATGCCCAGGCCGTGCGCGCGCATTCTCAAACTGGTCTTGACGGTTTGCCTTTTGCACTTGGCGGCGATGTCGTTCTGGCGAACAAAAAACTGAACTTCAAAAAGAAGTTCAACAGCGCGAACAAGAAAGCAACGGGGCAGGGCAAACCGGTGGCAAAGTTCAAGCCAAAGACGATTATGGGCCACCGGCATCAAAGCGCCCAATTGGCGAAACGGATCAACACCGCCAAATTGCCCACGTCCAAGCAGCTCAAAGCCCTCGGGCCAAAACTGTCGGTCAATCGCCTCGCCGTGCGTCGCCTGACGGAACGCACGGTAAAGCCCGCGGCCAAAGCCT
>CAKZYL010000314.1 GCA_937884705.1 uncultured Roseovarius sp.
GAAGCGGTAAACACCGACGGCATCATCGCCTCCTCGACATCCGGCATCATGCCGACAGACTTGCAGGCAGAGATGGCGCACCCAGGACGGCTGATCGTGGGTCATCCCTTCAACCCGGTCTACCTGCTGCCGCTCGTTGAACTGGTGGCCGGTGAGAAAACTGACCCAGCGGCGATTGAAACCGCCAAAGAGATCTACTCCAGCATTGGCATGTACCCACTCCACTGTCGGGTGGAGATCGAAGGGTTCCTCAGCGACCGCCTGCAAGAAGCGCTCTGGCGCGAGGCGCTTTGGCTCTTACACGATGACGTGGCCACCGCCGACGAAATCGACGCCGCCATTGCCTACGGTCCCGGTCTTCGCTGGGCGCAAATGGGCACGATGCAGACCTTTCATCTGGCAGGGGGCGAAGGCGGCATGCGCGCCATGTTGGCGATGTTCGGGCCCTGCCTCAAATGGCCATGGACCAAGCTCATGGATGTGCCCGAGCTGACGGATGATTTCGTCAACAAAGTGGGCGATCAGTGCGACGCGCAAGCGGGTGATCTGGGCCCGCGTGATCTGGAGCGTATTCGCGATGACAACCTCATTGGCATCATCCGCTCGCTTAAGGGCGGCGATTGGGGTGCCGGTGCCGTGGCTAATGCCCATCAGAAAACCCTCATGAAGATCCCCGGTGCCGAGCAGCCCATGGTCACGCAGCGCCGCGTGGTGCCAGTCGACTGGACAGACATGAACGGCCACATGAATGAAGGTCGCTACGGGCAGCTCTTTTCGGATGCAGCAGAGGTCGTGATGGCCGCCGTAGGGGCTGATGATGACTATGTCGCCTCGGGCCTGAGCTATTTCACTGTCGACACCACGGTCAAATACCTCGCTGAAACTCACGCGGGCGAGCGGATCGAAGTGCACACGAAAGTCACGGTCGGCGAGGGCAAGAAACTGCGTTGCTTCCACGAAATGAAGCGCGCCTCGGACGGCGAGTTGATGGCCACATGTGACCAGTTCATGCTGCATGTGAGCCTCGAAACCCGCCGCACCTGCCCCCCCGCCGATCATGTCCGCGAGAAGGTCGAAGCCCTCGCCGCGGCGCATGCAGCGTAAGCAAAACAGAAAACGGTCCGCACAATGAAAACGCCGCTTTGCACTACGCTGGGAATTGAACTGCCGATCCTGCAGGCCGACGTGATCGGAGATATCGAGGCCGGGCCGTTATGGGCGCGCCAGGGTGTAGGACTCGTCCAACGGGAGGAGCCCGCCGCACAGATCGTAGCAACAATCGCCAATGAAGCGCGAGCCGCGCTTTCCCTTTCGGAGTAACAAGATGCATTTCGGACTGACAGAAGAACAGGAGATGATCGTCTCCACCGTGCGCAGCTTCGTGGAACATGAGATCTACCCCCATGAGGCCGAGGTCGAGCGCACCGGCGAAGTGCCCCATGAAGTGGGCGAGGCGATCAAGCAAAAGACGCTCGATCTGGGCTTTTACGCCTGCAACTTCCCCGAAGAGGTGGGCGGTGCCGGCCTCAGCCATTTGGAGTTCGCTCTGGTCGAACGCGAGCTCGGTCGCGGGTCTATGGCGCTCACGCATTTCTTCGGGCGGCCTCAGAACATCCTGATGGCCTGCGAAGGGGAGCAAAAAGAGCGCTACCTCTTGCCCGCCATTCGCGGCGAACGGATGGACGCGCTGGCGATGACGGAACCCGATGCAGGCTCTGACGTGCGCGGCATGAAATGCACCGCCCGGCGCGATGGCGGCGATTGGGTGGTGAACGGCACCAAGCACTTCATCTCAGGCGCGGATCATGCGGATTTCATCATTGTCTTCATCGCAACCGGCGAGGATGACACGCCCAAAGGCCCCAAAAAGCGTATCACCACCTTCCTCGTCGATCGCGGCACGCCGGGCTTCACCATTCGCGAAGGCTACAAATCCGTGAGCCACCGCGGCTACAAGAACATGATCCTGGAATTTGACGATTGTCGCCTGCCGGATGCGCAGGTGCTGGGCGAGGTCGATGGCGGGTTTGAGGTCATGAACGAATGGCTTTACGCGACGCGGATCACCGTGGCCACCATGAGTGTGGGCCGCGCGCGGCGCTGTTTTGACATGGCGCTCAGCTACGCAGCCGAACGCAAGCAGTTCGGCCAACAGATTGGCAAGTTCCAGGGTATTAGTTTTCAGATCGCGGACATGATCACAGAGATTGACGCCGCTGATTGGCTAACACTCGCGTCTGCCTGGCGTCTGGATCAGGGCCTGCCTGCCAACCGTGAGATTGCCTCAGCCAAGGTCTACGCCTCCGAAATGCTCGCGCGAGTGACGGATGCGACACTGCAAATTTACGGCGGTATGGGCCTGATGGACGATTTCCCGATTGAGCGGTTTTGGCGCGATGCGCGGGTGGAGCGGATCTGGGACGGCACATCGGAGATCCAGCGCCACATCATCAGCCGCGACCTGCTGCGGCCTCTCGGGGCTTAAGACACTATGCCCCAAAACATCAAGCTGCCGGGTATACTTACAGCCAGAATAAACGCGGGGAGGTGCTGCACCCTCCCCGCGCGAAGCCAGTTGCTTCTCCTGGCGCGGTCACCGGCGTCCCCGCCTGTTCCGCATGCAAAGGCTCGCCTATTTTGGTTAACAAACCGTTGCCTCTTCTGGTCTCAAACATCCCCGGCAGTTCTATGCTCCGGAGGATAGAAGTCTTTCAGACCAAACGTGACCCAAATGCCTGACCTCTCCCGCCTTCTCCAACCCAAATCCATCGCCGTCATCGGCGGCGGGGCTTGGTGTGCCTCAGTGGTAGAGCAGTGTCGCAAGATGGGGTTCGCCGGCCCGGTTTGGCCCGTGCACCCAAGCAAACCGGTATTGGCTGGCGAAACCACCTTTCCAAGCCTGAGCGATCTGCCTGGTATTCCGGACGCAAGCTTCATCGGCGTGAACCGGAACATCACCATAGACACCGTGAAGGCGCTCAACGCCATCGGAGCAGGCGGCGCGGTGTGCTTTGCGTCTGGATTTCGCGAGGCACAGGCCGAAACCGGGGATGGCGGCACTCTGCAAGACGCCCTGCTTGAGGCGGCCGGGGATATGCCGATCATCGGTCCCAATTGCTATGGCTTCATCAACTATCTTGATGGCGCGCTTTTGTGGCCGGATCAGCATGGGGGAGAACGGGTAGAGCGCGGCGTTGCAGTGCTCACGCAAAGCTCGAACATGGCAATCAACGTCTCCATGCAACGGCGTGGGCTGCCTCTGGCGTATCTTGGCACGGCGGGCAATCAGGCGCAGCTTGGCCTGTCTGATCTTGGCACAGCACTCCTTGAGGATCCGCGTGTCACCGCCCTCGGTATGCATATCGAAGGGGTCGGTGATCTGCGGGCTTTTGAGGCGATGGCCGCACGCGCCAGATCCTTGGGAAAGCCGATTGTTGCGCTCAAAGCAGGCCGATCGGAGCAGGCGCAGGCGGCGGCCATCTCGCATACCGCCTCTCTTGCCGGTTCGGACGCCGGGGCCCGCGCGCTCTTCAAACGATTGGGGATCGCGCAGGTCAGCAGCCTCACTGCACTTTTGGAGACGTTGAAGCTTTTGCATTTTGCGGGCCCGCTGCCATCCAATCGGATCATCTCCATGTCATGCTCAGGCGGCGAGGCAAGCCTCATGGCAGACACGGCCCTTGCCCATGACGTGTCATTCCCGCCGCTCACGCAAGACCAGCATGACGGGCTCCGCGACGCGCTTGGCCCCATGGTCGCCTTGGCCAACCCGTTGGATTACCACACATTTATCTGGACAGACGGCCCCCGCATGGGCCAGACATTTGCGGCCGCGCTGAAGGGGGATGTGGCAATGGGCTGTCTGATCGTCGACTTCCCACAGAACGATCGCTGTGACCAATCCGCTTGGGAATGCGTCTATGAAGGCGCGCGGCGCGCGGTTGAGAGTACGGGCAAACCGCTTGCCCTGGTTGCCACGGTGCCAGAGACATATTCCGCTGCGGTCGCGCACCGCATCATGTCAGAAGGCATGATCCCGATGCTGGGATTGGACGACACGCTGGAGGCCATCGCCGCATCAGCCGCCCTCGGGCAGCCAATGAAGGACGCAGAGCCAGTCCTTCTGCCCGGCGAGATCGATCACGCCGAAACGGTGACAGAGGCAGAGGCCAAAGCAGCGCTTTCCGAATACGGGCTACCAGTGCCGCGCGCGGTGCGAGCCGACCGGGCGGACCTTGCGACCAAGTCACATGGCGTTGGATTTCCGCTGGTGCTCAAATCTGAGGGCATCGCGCATAAGACCGAAGCGGGCGGCGTTGCGCTCAATCTTGGGGATGCGCAGGCCGTCACAGAGGCCGCACAAAACATGCCCGGCGCGCAGTTTCTCATGGAAGAGATGATCACCGAACCGGTGGTTGAACTGTTGATCGGCGTGGTGCGCGATCCGGCGCATGGATACGTCCTGACCTTGGCCGCCGGGGGCACGCTTACGGAAATCCTGAAAGACAGCGCCACGTTGCTCTTGCCCACGACACCTGACGCCATCAAAACAGCCCTAAGCGCCCTGCGCATTGCCCCCATTTTGCAAGGCTACCGTGGCAAACCCGGCGCTGCGGAAGACGCGATTGTGGCGGCCGTGCAGGCGGTGCAAGACTACGTCCTTGCCCATGCCGGTCAGGTCGAAGAGGTCGAAGTCAACCCGCTCATCTGCACATCCACCCGCGCCATCGCCGCCGACGCCCTGATCCGCATTGCCCCTCAAGGAGACGAAACATGACCGACAGCCCCATCCGCATTGAACGCCGCGGCCACGTGTTTGAGCTGACGCTGGACCGCCCAAAAGCCAATGCCATCGACCTGATGACCAGCCGGGCGATGGGAGAGGCCTTTGCAGAGTTTCGCGATGATCCTGAGCTGCGCGTGGCCTTGATCACCGGGGCAGGTGAGAAATTCTTCTGCCCGGGCTGGGATCTCAAGGCGGCAGCAGATGGCGATGAGGTGGATGGCGATTACGGTGTCGGCGGCTTCGGCGGGCTGCAGGAAATGCGCGCCATGAACAAACCCGTGATTGCGGCGGTCAACGGCATTTGCTGTGGCGGAGGTCTGGAATGGGCGCTCTCGGCCGACATCATACTGGCCGCAGATCACGCGAGTTTTGCCCTCCCGGAAATCCGATCCGGGACTGTGGCTGACGCGGCGAGTGTGAAGATGCCCAAGCGGATCCCCTATCACATTGCCATGGAGATGCTTCTTACCGGGCGCTGGCTCGACGCGGAAGAGGCCGCGCGTTGGGGATTTGTCAACCGTGTGGTCCCCGCTGCCGATCTGATGTCAGAGGCACGTGCGTTGGCCGATCACCTCGCCTCGGGCCCGCCGTTGGTCTATGCGGCGATCAAGGAGATCGTGCGCGAGGCTGAGGCCATGACATTTCAGGACGCCATGAACCGCATCACCAAAAGGCAATTTGGAACGGTTGATACACTGTACGCATCCGAGGATCAGATGGAAGGGGCCAGAGCCTTCGCCGAAAAGCGCGATCCGGTTTGGAAAGGAAAATAAGCCACAGGTCCGCTGCGACGCGGCTCGCGCATATCAAGTGGCATCAACGCGCAACGCCTGGGTGCCGATGTCCCCAACGAACCTGGCTACCTGATCGCTCAGCACAGTTTTCGCCTCTGCCGCAACCGCCGCGGGCAGATCAAGCAACTCACCCTTCCGCGCCACCACTGTTAGCGCGCGCGACAGCCCGGCCACTGGCAGCGGGCAGATCCGCAGCGCCATATTCTCCACCATACCGTCAATCAAAAGCGTCGGCGTCAGCAGGCTAAACCCCATGCCTTGCGCCACACAGGATGTGATCATGGAAGACCGGTCTGCTTGAATGACGCGGCCCGGTTCAAACCGCAGGCGGCGCAGATGCTGCGTGATCAGCCGACCAGCATAAGTGGAATTGGCAAACCGCACCAGCGGGAGCCGTGCTTGCACCGCATCGAGGCTGTCGACAGGCCCAGTGTCAGACGCGGGCAGCACCAGCAGAAAACTCTCGCGCAGGACACTGTGCCTTTCCAACCCATCGAGATCGAGAAAGGGGTCGGACGTGATGGCCAGATCGGCCTGTTTGGTGCGCAACAGCCGCTCATGATCGCCGCTTTGACCCGCGTGCAACGTCATGTCCTCGACGCCGTAGCGCTCCTGCACCAAGGACACCAGCGGCGCTGTCAGCGTTGTGGCGACCGAGGCCTGCACCCCCACGCGCAGCATGGATATGGACGGCTGCCCAGTGCGCCGCATCTCTGTTTCCATATCGACCATGGCATTGAGAATGCGCACCGCTTGGGCATGCAGACGAGCGCCTGCAAGCGTCAGTCGCGCAGGCCGTGTGGTGCGATCCAAGAGAGTAACGCCATATTCTCGCTCCAAAGCCGCGATGTGATGAGAAGCCGCTGGTTGGCTCAGCCCCAAGAGCTTCGCTCCAGAGCGCATCTGCCCCGTCTCCGCCACGGCCACCAGCACCTCAAGTGATCGGACCATGCCTGGGCTGAACTGACGGGGATAGGTCATGCGGCGAACCTTAGTATTAATTTTCCTGATACTAGTGTGTTTTCGTGGACGGATGTCAACGTCGCAGCGTAGCGTTGAGCCATGAACACGCCCCGGCCCCCTCGCAGACGTGCGCGTAAGGACGCGCAATCCGATCCGCGCGCGCCGTTCATACGGCGTCAGCTCGCGCCGATGCCTGTCCTCAGTGAGGAAGGGCTGGAACAGATCGAAGCCAATGCAGATCACATCCTGGCCGAGACAGGCATGGAGTTTCACGACGACCTCGAAATCCTGAAGGTCTTTGCGGATGCAGGATGCGATGTGGATGGCAACAGAGTGCGCTTCTCTCCGGGCTTTTGTCGCAAGACGATCCAGGCCACAGCCCCCTCCCAATTCGCCCAAGCCGCACGCAATCCGGCCAACAGCGTTGAGTTCGGCGGCAATCGCACCATCCTCTGCCCGTCCTGGGGCCCGCCCTTCGTGCATGACCTCGATCAGGGGCGCCGCTACGCCACATACGAAGACTTCAAGAGGCTTGTGAAACTGCATCAAACCTTACCCTGGCTGCATCATTCCGGCGGCGTAGTGTGCGAACCGGTGGATCTGCCTGCCAACAAGCGCCATCTCGACATGCTTTATGCCCATATCCGCTGGTCCGACCGGTGCTTCATGGGCGCCTTTATTGGAGAAGAACGCGCGGGCCACGCGATGGACATGGCTCGGATTGTGTTTGGCGATCAGGACGCGCCAATGCTCTACGCCGTGTGCAACACCAACGCGCCCTTGGTGATGGATGCCAATATGTCGGGCTC
>CAKZYL010000315.1 GCA_937884705.1 uncultured Roseovarius sp.
CCTTTCCGTGTTCTCTGCAAAGTGCTGAGGGTTCATCCCAGTGGTTTCTATGCATGGGTTAAAGAACCGTTAAGCCAGCGTGCACAGGAAGATCAGCGACAGATCAAGCTGGTGAAGAAGGCCTGGAAAGACAGCGGCAAGGTCTATGGCTATCGCACAATCTATGACGACCTAATCGATATGGGCGAGGCCGTCTCAGAGAACCGCGTCGCACGTCTGGCTCGGATTGCAGGCATTCAAACGCAGATCGGATACAAGAAAAAGCCTGGCGTCTATGGCGGCAAGCCCTCGGTCGTTGTGGACAATTCGCTGGATCGACAATTTGGTGTCGATGCACCGGATCGCGTTTGGGTGACGGACATTACATATTTGCGAACACACGAAGGGTTCGCGTATCTCTGCGCGGTCATCGACCTGTTCTCAAGGCGTGTTGTCGGTTGGGCTGTCCAATCTCGCCAGACATGTCCAGCTGGTTGTGGGTATGCCACCCAACCAGCCTCATCGTGCAGAAACCTCGAAAATGGTTGTCCATCCTGAGAGCCGCCGCCTTGGCCTGGGCAAGGCGTTGATGACGGCAGCGCTTGAGGCGGCCGAGCGGTCGAACAAGACACTCGTGACACTCGACACGCGCACAGGAGACGTTTCCGGAGCTCTCTATCGCAGCGTGGGCTTCGAGAAGGCAGGCGTGATCCCCGATTTTGCCTACGACCCTGATGGGCAAGCGCGACACGCGACTACCTATATGTATCGGTATCTTTGACCAATGACCCCCACTAACCTCATTTTTGCCGTTATGGCCTTCTTGGGGGGCATGCTGGTGGCTGCGCAGGGACCGATCTATGCACGTCTCTCGGCGGGCCTAAATCGAGACTTTCTGCTTGCCGTTTTTCTGGCTTTTTCAACGGCAGCGGCGCTAACCGGCGCGCTCGCTTTTCTGTCCGGAAGTTTTCGAAACCTCACTGTGACAACACTCACTCATTTGCCAATCTGGGTCTGGCTCGGAGGGGTGTTCGGCGCGATCCACGTGGTCATTTCCATGCAGAGCATTCCTGCGCTCGGGATCACGCTCTTTCTCGTGATCGTCGTCACCGGTAATCTGGTGGGCGCAGCTATCTATGATCACTTTGGAGCAATGGGCCTTGAGGTCCGTTTGTTCTCCCTGATGAAAGCGGTTGGATTGCTCTTGGTAGTTGCGGGGGTTGGGATCGTCGTTCGAGCCTGATCATTGTGCCCAGGACTTTAAGCTCGCTCCGGGAAAGCTGACTTTCGCCACGGCGCAGAAAACCGGAACGCTGGGCTCCAAGCTGACTTCGGATGCGGCGCAGCATCCTGTGGTATGCTGGCAAGGTCAACGTCGGGTTGTCGCTTTGGGAGGGCATGGTGGATCGGAGGATCAGCCATGCGAACGCCAAACTTACCTGCCATCCGTGCACTAGACCCTCCTGGAACAAAGGCCGGATTGTCGGTCAGAAACGACCACTCAAGGCCAAACACGTGTGGGCGATAAGGGTTCGGCTTGAACTTGCGGAGAACCATCGCGACCTCGCTCTGTTCAATATGGCGATAGACAGCAAGCTTCGCGGCTGTGGCTTGGTGAAGATGAAAGACGTCGACGTCATGGCCTATGGCCAGATCAAGGAAAGAGGCTCTGTTTTGCAAAGCAAAACTCAGAAACCAATAAGCTTTGAAGTTTCGGAGGCCCCCTCTTCAGTCGCAACATGGATGGAGGACGAACTAATGGTGGGATCTAAGTATTTTTGGCACGGTCGGTTCCACGAACGTCTCCACATCTCGACACGCCGGTATGCAAGGATTGTCCGGGATTGGGTCACGTCGATTTGCCTTGAGGCAAGCGCATACGGGACACACTCGATGCGACGAACTAAGGTGACCCAAATCTACAAGAAGACCGGCAACTTACGCGCGGTCCAGCTTTTGCTTGGGCACACCAAGATTGACAGCACCGTCCGATACCTTGGCGTCGAACTTGAGGACGCTCTGGCAATCACCGAGGCCATTGAAATCTAGCGAATTTGGGCCGCTTTCACTGGCGGCCCATGACGGTCATTCACCCCTGTGGACCGCTGCTGCGGTGCGGCCCGTCAGACTGGACCTTCGCTGCGAGTGCAACACTTGCAACCTTTCGCCTAACGCAGATCATTGACCATTTCACTCGGAAAGCGTTAGCTGCACTAGATGGTTCTCAATGACCTTTGAGTCGGCGAGATGAAATGGGAACACGGTGAGGTGTAGCCAAAAGGCGCCAAATCCGTGACTGCCCCCGCAACTGTAAGCGGTGAGCGACCCCGACAAAGACCACTGGGCAATTGCCTGGGAAGGTTCGGGAGAGCGACGATCCGCAAGTCAGGAGACCTGCCATCGCAAGTGTAACTGACCCAGGCGGGGTGTCCTGGAGAGAGGCAAACATGTTCGACGCGACTGCGTACCTACATCGACGTATCTCATTGCCCCCGCTGCAGCGGAGGCCGCGATGCGTGAGGCAAACGACCCAGAACAGCCTGAGCTAACGCCCTACCGGCAAAGCTTTTGCCTTACCAATTTGAGCACTGCGTCATTGATCGGCGGTGCTCTGGCAGTGTCCGCATTACTGTGGCTCGGCATTTGGGCAGTGCTGTAGATGTCGGCGGTTCTGGAAATTCGCAACCTCGCACTCGGATATCCTGAGCTGACCCTGTTTCGGGGCTTGTCTTTGGATGTGGAGCGAGGATCGACGCTGGCAATTCTGGGTGCGAATGGCTCTGGCAAAAGCACTTTCGTAAAGATGCTTTTGGGATTGATGGCCCCGTTGTCCGGCAAGCTTGTTTGGCCCGATGGACCTCCAAAAGAGATCGGCTATCTCGCGCAAATGACGGAGTTTGATCGCCGCTTTCCGCTGCGGGTGCGCGACCTGGTGGCAATGGGGGCCTGGAAGGGCTTTGGTCTTGCCGGTCGTCTGGATCGCGAGACGAGTGCCAAAGTTGCATCAGCCATGGACGCAGCAGACGTGCTTGATATCGCGGATCGGTCTTTGCACACGTTGTCCGGAGGGCAATTGCAGCGTGCATTATTCGCGCGCGTGATCATGCAGGATGCTCCTCTCATCCTGCTCGATGAACCATTTGCCGCCGTGGACCAGACCACTGAAGCGCATCTGTTGTCGCTCATAGACCGTTGGCGGGATGAGGGCCGCGCTGTTGTGTTGGTCGTCCATGATCTCTCGTCGGTCTTAGATCATTGCGACAACGCAATGCTTCTTGGGAATGGTGAAGCCTGCCATGGTTCAGCCGATGCGATCCTGACGCCAGAGCGCCTTGTTGCGCAAAACTATCTCTCCAAAAGCCAAGCATCTTGGATGTTCCGTGCCTCTCAAGAGGAGGCAGTGCATGTTTGAGCTTTTCTCTGAGATGTGGGGCTTCGTCTTCATGCAACGCGCGTTTGTTGCAACGACCGTGCTGTCGGCCTCTGTCGCGCCCATTGGCACGTTTCTGGTTTTGCGTAGGCTTTCACTGGCTGGAGAAGCCATGGCGCATGCGATCACACCGGGTGTTGTGATCGGGTTTGTGGTTGCGGGACTGTCCGTTACGTCGCTCCTTGTCGGTGGCCTTGTGGCCGGGGT
>CAKZYL010000316.1 GCA_937884705.1 uncultured Roseovarius sp.
TTTGATACATGCCACGTCCTAGCCTCGCCAATCTACGAACCGAAGCGTTTCTGGACGCCTTCATGCGGTGCGTTGCGCGCTATGGTTTGGATGGATCAACGCTTGATCGGGTATCAGAAGAGGCTGGCGTCGCCCGGCCGATGCTGCGTCACTACTTGGGCAATCGGGATGAAATGGTGGACGCCCTTTTCAAACATGTCATCGAAAAATTTGCGGCCACGACGGAATATCTTTTTCAATCGCTCCCTGATTTAGATCCCTCATCGGATGCGCGCATGCTCCGCGTAGAGACGCTTTTGGACATGTTGTTTGATGCAGTTTCGCATGAAGCGGAAAACGCGGCTGTCTATCAGGCGTTGGTGGCTGCCTCGCATCGACATGCGGGCATGGCAGACGCGCTTATGGGCTTTGTCACCAGTTTCGAACGCCAGATAACGACAGAATTGACGCGCGCATTTCCCCAAGCCGACCCGTCCAAATGCGCTGTGGTCGCGGCTGGCATCACGGCGGTTTATTTCAACCACGATGCCGCCATGCCGCTTGATCCTCCGACATCCTGGAGAGACAGACAGCGCGCTGTCGCAGATCTATTGATTGCGTCCCTGGCGTAACCCGACCAATCAAAGCGTCGCAAACGGACGATACGTGCAAGCGGGGTTCATTTAATCTCACCACGAGTGAGACAGTGATATGACCGTTGCAACCCAGTCGTTCCCATCAGGGTCTGAGCGAAAGCTTGGATTGTTCTATGTGTTGATGGCGGGGGGGCTGTGGTCCACGGTTGGTCTGGGTATCCGCCTGATTGAGGAGGCTGTTGTTTGGCAAATCCTTCTCTACCGATCGGTGTCACTCAGTTTGTTTCTTTACCTTTTCATACGTCTGCGCACCGGTGAAAGCCCGCTGGTGCAGCTTCGGCGGACAGGCTGGCCCGCGCTGATTGCGGGGCTGGCTTTGGTGGTGGCCTATGCTGGCGGGATTTTCGCAATCCAGTCGACGACCGTGGCCAATGCCATGTTGCTGTTTGCCACCGCCCCGTTCATGGCGGCCGCATTGGGGTGGATCGTGCTGCGGGAGAAGGTCCGTTTGGCGACATGGATTGCGCTTTTGGCTGCGATTGGCGGTGTCGCGGTCATGATTGCGGGAGAGGTCGACGGCGGGGCGATGCTGGGCAACGTGGCTGCGCTTGGATCTGCCTTCGGATTTGCCGTGTTCACCGTTGCCTTGCGGTGGGGGCGGTCTGTGGAAATGCTGCCAGCGGTGTTTCTGTCCGGCCTGTTGGGGGCCGTGATCATGGGCATCATTTGCCTCGCGGCGGGCCTGCCATTGGTCCTGTCTGTTCAAGATGGCGGGATCGCCGTGGGCATGGGCGTCTTTCAGGTGGGGGCGGGCCTCATCCTCTACACGCTTGGATCACGCAGTCTGCCAGCGGCGGAACTCACGTTGCTTTCTATGGCAGAAGTGGTGCTTGGGCCGCTTTGGGTCTGGATCTTTTTGGGAGAGATGGCAGCGCTCAATACCCTCTTAGGAGGGGCGATCCTGCTTGCCGCCATAGCGGGAAATGCGATCAGCGGGATGCGCCGCCAACCTCCGCCCATCACCAGCCCGTAAACCCGGCTCTGAGATCAGTGTCGGCATGGTTTTGCTGCGCACCCCAGAAAAACCCGGGGTTTGAGAGACAGAGCCCGCCGACGCGCTAAGATTTATCCAATAGGAACATCAGGCCACCAGAATGCCGTATTTGATTTTATGTGTTTTCATCTCGCTCCAGGTTCTTGCCACGGCGATGCCCCTCCAGGCGCAAAACGGGCCAAAATTCCGCGACAGTGATCCCGTTGCCTTCAGCCCTTACACGCCACAGCGTTTTCCCGTTCACGGTGTCGATGTGTCTCGATTTCAGAAAGACATCAATTGGCGGCTCGTGCGCGGGGCAGGGGTCAAGTTTGCTTTCATAAAGGCGACCGAGGGGGGCGATCTCCTCGATCCAAAGTTCAAAGAGAACTGGCGCGCGGCGGGGGCTGTGGGCATCGCCCGAGGGGCCTATCACTTCTACTACTTTTGCACCGATGCAGTGCGGCAAGCCCGCTGGTTCATAAAAAACGTACCGCGGACCAAAGGGGCGTTGCCGCCTGTGCTTGACATGGAATGGAACCCCTTTTCTCCGACATGCACCACGCGACCCCCACCCAGAACCGTGCGCGCCGAAATGAAACGCTTCCTCAATCGGGTGGAGCGGCGGTATGGTCAACGCCCGATCATTTACACAACGCCGGACTTTTACGAGCGCAATCAGTTGGGCTTGTTGAAGGGCGAAGAGTTCTGGCTGCGCTCCGTCGCCAAAACGCCAGAAGCCGTCTATCCTGGGCAGGCGTGGCGGTTTTGGCAGTATAGCAGCACCGGGATCTTGCCCGGTATTGCAGGTGATGTGGACCTCAACGCCTTTGGCGGAAGTTCGGCCGATTGGGCCGCGTGGCTGGCGCGCCGCGTGCGCTAAACTCAGCAGTCTATGAAAAATGTCGCCTTTGTTGCAAAGTAACGAAACAAAATTAGGGGCTTTCATGCGCATAGAACGAATAGATCACGTCCATGTTGAGGTGTCAGATCGCGATCGTGCCGCGCAGTGGTACGCCGATGTTTTGGGCTTGGTGCGAAGCAAAGATCTGGCCATTTGGGCCGAGCATCCTCAAGGGCCGCTTATCCTGCAAACTCCGGACGGGCTGCCTGTTGTGTCGCTATTTGCGCGCGATGCAAAGCCGGCATCGCGCGATGCCACGATTGCATTTCGCGTGAGTGCGACGGACTTTCTGGGTTTTTTAGACCGGATTGAGCATTTGGAGCTGGTCCGCGCAGACGGCGCCACCCTGACACGGGCAGATGTGGTTGACCACGATATGGCTTGGTCGATCTATTTCGTCGACCCATGGGGCAATCGCTTTGAGGTCACAACCTACGAGTACCGGATCGTGCAAGACGCGCTCTAGGCGTCAAAGCGGGATGTTGTCATAGACGCGCGACCAAGAGTGACGCGCGTCTTTTGCGATGTCTTCGCCTGCATCCGTCATGATCTTGGTTATGCGCTGAGCCTCATCAGCGTATTGCTGCATGGCTTTGAGCACAAATTCGGATTGAAACTGCACGAGGTCCGCGGGTGTCTTGCATTGCAAGAGTTTTTTTTGGGCTTCCATGTCTTCCTGCAGACGCTCCGATACGAACCGTGCGCTTTCTTTCATGATGTCCGTCCATGCCTTGGTCACCGCCGGATTTGCCACCATCATGGCAGTGGTCAAACCAACCACAGGCGACATGTCCGGAGCGGCGTCAGATTTGGGCACGGCCTTGGATTTTGCTTTCGGCATCCTTGTTTCTCCTTTTAGAGCGGGGGAGTGTTTCTACCGTGTATTCCAGCTGCAGCACCCAAACTTTGATCTGCATCTGGTTTTGGCAGATGGGCATATGTGAGGTGCGGCCATCATAGCATAGATTTTGCGATGTTTCTGAGAGATCCTCGAATTGGGTTTTGTTGTGCCGGTCTCTTGACCCGCAGGCGTGTCTTCCGTACATGACCCCATCGGTAAGGCCCCGGATTCTTCCGGGGCTGAGCTTTTGTTCGCTTTTAACAGTGTCTAGGACGGTGTTAGAGCGGTCATTCACCGGGGCCCTTCGGGGCCCTAAACCACGCGGGTCTAGGGCCCGCACTACATAGGTGAAGCGATGCTTCACTACTGCTAAACGGAAGACAGAAAGCATGGCACTCAAGTCGTACAAGCCGACGACGCCGGGCCAGCG
>CAKZYL010000317.1 GCA_937884705.1 uncultured Roseovarius sp.
GCCGCTGACAGAAACGCGCCGGAACCACCTCCAACGTCAAGCAAGCATGACACACCCTTGAGCGATGTCATTTGCAACGTATCCGCGGCCACCAACACCTGAGACCGCGCCATGAGGTCGGAGTACCGCTCCGCCGCCTCAGACGACATGCCCTCTTTGCCGCCAAAGACGTAAGGCCAGAACTGCTCCAGCTGTGTGGGCCCCTCCCCGCGCAAGAGCTTTTCGGGCTCAGCCATATCCGCGTAAAACGCACGATTGTGCCGGATCATGTCGTTCAAACCGGGCACGCCCAAGATCGCCGCGCCCTTTCGCGCCAGGGAAAACTGCCCATCCTTGCGCCGCTTCAGCAAACCAAGCGCAGCCCCCGCTTGCAAAAGATCGGCCATGCGATCAGCCGGAATGGACAGGCTATGCCCAATGCTCCGCGCCGTATCTGGCCCCTCAAGCAAACGCGTCAGGATACCCAGTTCGATCAGGGTTGAGAGCACCTGAGATGCAACAAATCCTTGTAAAATATCGAATATTTCCGCTCCGTCCCGCCGCGCAAAACCGCGAGAGATCGGGAGGCGATGCGCCCATGACTGAAAGCTGGGCTTGGCGACCAAGCGGTTGAGCCACGCCCCAAAACCTGTTGATCGCCCCTCAGAACCGAGGGCGGGATCTGTGTCCGCGACCATCAGGCTTTGTACTTGGCAGGCATCGCAGGCATGATCCGCTCTGCCTGCAGGCTGACAATCTTGGCAAGTGCCGCCTCACCCGGGCATGACGGGATCGACGCAATGGCACCGCCCAGAATATCAGAGAGGTGCGTAAACGCGCCCTTCACCCCCAGTTGCGCCACGGCATTGGGGCGTCCGTGCAAGTCGTCCTGCCCCGCCGGCTTGCCGAGCGTATCCGCATCAAGCAACGCATCCCTTAGATCATCTGCGACCTGGAACGCCTCACCAATGAGCGCGCCAAGATCATACCAAGGCTCCGGTTCATGACCGGCCGATATGGCCCCCATCTGGGTGGCTGCGATAAAAAGCGCGCCGGTCTTGGACCGATGATAGGCGCCCAAATCAATCTCCGGCTCGCTTTCCCAGCCTTGACCGGCACAAATGCCGTTTGGCATGCCGGAGCGATTGGCCAAGGCCAAGACAAGCTGCGCGACCCGGTCCGCCCCATAAGGCATAGCCCGCGCCAAGGTTTCAAACGCCAGGATGATCAAACTATCGCCCGTAAGCACAGCTAAAGGCTCAGAAAACGCCTTATGTACGGATGATTTGCCACGGCGCAGATCGGCATCGTCAAAACAGGGCAGGTCATCATGCACCAGCGAGGCGCAGTGAATAAACTCAAGTGCCGCCGCCGCTGCATCTGTCAAAGGCGGCGCATCATCGCCGCAGGCCATCGCCACAGACAACAAGATCGTCGGTCGGATCCGCGCCCCGCCAGGCAAACAGGCATAACTCAAAGAATTGGCCAATTTCTCTGGTGCAGCACCGCTTTGAGAGGCCTGCAAAGCCGCGATCACCGCGCTTTCAATTCTTTGGGTCACTGGCATGAGTCGTCCTTTACCTGAATCTGTAACACATTACAGACATGTAAACTGTAAATAATACTGGACACATCCATGCCGCGAGTCAACAATCATGGCATGACACGCTCCACAGTTCTGGTGATCGGCGCAGGCATCGGCGGCCTGGCCGCAGCTGCGCGGTTGGCCCATGCTGGCTGTACCGTACGCGTGCTAGAACGGCACAGCGCGCCCGGTGGTAAGATGCGCACCCTGCCCTCGGAGGCAGGCCCTGTGGATGCAGGACCGACGGTTCTAACCATGCGGTGGGTGTTTGAGCAGCTATTTGAAAGTCTTGGAGAAAAGCTCTCAGATCATCTTATTCTGCACCGCCAAACGATGATTGCGCGGCATTTCTGGCCAGATGGCGGTTCGCTTGATCTATTTGACGATCCCGATCGCAATGAAGCGGCCATCGCTGAGTTTGCCGGACCAAAGGCTGCGCGCCAGTTCCGCGCCTTCTCCGCCCGCGCCAAGTCTCTGTTCGAGACATTTGAAAAACCGGTAATGACATCAGAGCGGCCATCGCTTTTTCCTTTGGTCGGGCATGTGATGACCAAACCCTGGCTCATCCCAAAAATGGCCCCGCTGTCGACGCTGGCTCAGATCTTGGAGAAGAGCTTTGATGACCCGCGGCTGCGTCAGCTTTTCGGGCGCTACGCCACGTATGTCGGCGGCTCACCCTATCAATCGCCCGGCCTGCTTTCTCTCATATGGCACGCAGAAGAACGCGGTGTTTGGGTGGTTGAGGGCGGCATGCACCGGGTCGCACAAAGCATACAGGCGCTCTGCGAAGCGCGCGGAGCTGAATTCACCTTTGACGCCCATGTCTCTGAGATTACGGTACAAAATGGTAAAGCAACAGGCGTCTTGCTCGAAGACGGCACGCATGTGACAGCTGACACCGTCGTCTTCAACGGGGATCCGCGCGCGCTCGCCACGGGCCTGCTTGGAAACGCTGCATCCGGTGTCGCCACGCAAACGCGGCGACTGCCCCGATCCTTGTCTGCTGAGGTCTGCGCCTTTGCGGCGACCCCGCACGGACCGGAGCTTGCCCATCACAACGTCTTTTTCCGCGCGGACCCGAAGCCAGAATTTGACGCCCTTGCACGGGGCACACTCAGCCCTGATCCCACAGTGTACCTGTGCGCCATGGATCGCGGCCTGCCCACGCCCCCACCCACGCTCGAACGATTTGAAACCATCGCGAACGCTCCGCCCGTTCCCGATGATGCCTCCGATGACGCCAACAAGGATGCCAATCCATGCCCGACACGCACCGTTCAGATGCTCCAGAGTTTCGGCCTGACCTTCACACCGACACCCTCGACGATGACAACGCCCGCCGGCTTCAACGCGCTCTTCCCGGGGACGAACGGATCGCTTTACGGGCAGAGCCCGCATGGGATGACGGCCGCCCTCAGTCGCCCGACGGCGCGCACGGGCGTGCGGGGGCTTTATCTGGTCGGGGGCGGAGCGCATCCGGGCGCGGGGGTCCCGATGGCCACCCTCTCCGCCAAGCACGCGGCCGCGGCGATCTTGAGCGACCAAACTTCAACCTCGCCGTCCCCCCAAACGGCTATGCGTGGTGGTATGTCGACGGGATCGCCAGCAACACACGCGACGGCCGCCCCCGTGCGATCTCTATCATCGGGTTCATAGGCTCGGTTTTTTCGCCTTGGTATGCATGGTCTGGTCGGAAGGACCCGGAAAACCACGTTTGCATCAATGTCGCAACCTACGGGCCCGGTGGGCGCTTCACCATGACAGATCGCGGGCGCGCGGCCCTGCACCAAACGGTGGACGAGTTTACGGTTGGCCCCTCTGCCATGAGCTGGCAGGGAGACAAGCTCGTGATCGATGTGGACGAAATCGGCGCCCCACCCATGGTGGCCCCGGTCCATGGCCGCATTGTTCTGAGGCCAAGCGCCATCACCGAGGTCGAAGTGCCTCTGACCCCTGAGGGCACTCATGTCTGGCGCCCCTTTGCCCCTACCGCGCAGATCAGCGTGGATCTGGATGCCAAAGGTTGGCAATGGGAAGGGCACGGCTATTTCGACGCCAATTTCGGCACGCGCGCTTTGGAACAAGACTTCACCTATTGGACATGGGGGCGCTTTCCCCATCGCGGCGGATCAAGCTGCTTTTATGACGCCACCCTGCTGGACGGCAGTTCCCTCGGGCTAGGCGTGCATTTCGACGCCGACGGTCAGGCGCATATGATGGACTTGCCGCCGCAAACTCGGTTCCGCAGAAGCCTTTGGGCCGTTCATCGCGAAACCCGCGCGGATGCAGGCTACGTGCCGCGCCAAGTGCAGAACATGTTGGACGCGCCTTTCTACAGTCGCTCATCAGTGCGCACACAGCTGGACGGTGAGCTGTGCGACGGAGTCCACGAGGCTCTGGACTTGCGGCGCTTCCGCTCCCCTTTGCTAAAGCCAATGTTAGCCCTCCGCGTCCCAAGGCGCGCAGGTTGGCGGTTCAGCTGA
>CAKZYL010000318.1 GCA_937884705.1 uncultured Roseovarius sp.
ACAGCCTCAATGATCTCTGATTGAGCTTGCGCGGAGCATCAAATCGGGCGCGGGCAAATCGAAGAGATCACGGCCAGGCATTTTCGACCCAAGGCACCGCGGCTCAGCGCCCTGAGCATCGCTCAGACTAGCCCGTTAGATCTGGATAAACAACTTTGGGGCATAGGCAAAACTACCTAGGCAACCGCAACAATATAAAATTTTTCTAAAGTGAATATCGTCTACGTATCCGATGGTTCTTCTCGGTGGGCTTTGTCGGGGAAATTTAGTCCACAGTGCAGTATCAGTTGTTTGCCCATACGAGTGAAAAATTTGTTGGACGAATGCGCTCTGCCCTCTGGGCAGAGCGCATTTCGTATCCAGAAACACGTGTGATCCAAAACATCGGGAAAGAGCAGCGTTTCATCCCGCAACGAATATTGTAGTGTTTCACCAAGCGAGGACATCAAAAGGTGCCTAAAGGGTGAAATCACTCGGGGTGATATTGGCGTTGGCTTTGGCGGGTTTACAGCTCTTTGCTGTTGCTGTCGTTGTCTTTTCATCTTTCCTGACATCTGAGCGCGCGCTTCTCGAACATGCCCGTCTGCAGCTTTTCGACGTTGGCACGAATGTCATCCAGCACACCAGGTGGTTCATGTCCCCTGCGCGCAGCGCGACAGAACTTTCGACAGCGCTTGCCACCAATGAGATCGTCCGCAGAGAAGAGCGCGATCACCTCGAGGGTCTTTTGTTCCAGCAACTGCGCTCTGCCCCGCAGTTTGCCGGTGCCTATTACGGGGATGAAGACGGGAACTTTGTCTATGTCAAACGCGACGGTGATCAGCAGTACCTGACCAAGATTGTCGACACCAGGGCCGATGCTGCGCAACGCACGCTCTTCATCAACCGTGGCGATGATTTTTCTAACGACGGGCAGTATTTCGACCCAGAAGACAGGTACGATCCTCGCGCGCGCCCGTGGTACATAGAAGCCAAGGATGTGCGCGGCAGCATCTGGACGGATCCCTACATCTTCTTCACATCGCAATCGCCCGGCATCACAGCTGCCACGCCGGTTATTGGTTTGCGCAGTCACGTGCAAGGCGTGGTCGGCGTGGATATTGAAATCAAAGCGCTGTCCAGCTTTTTATCCGAGCTCAGCGTCGGCAAAAACGGGGCGGCGGTCATCCTGAACCGAAATGGAGATGTGATCGCGCATCCCAATCCAGAGCTTCTGACCACCGAAACCGAAGAGGGCGGGCTGCGATTTCCGTCGGTCTATGACATTGCCGATCCGATCGTGAAAGCCGCGTTTGGCGATCGGCTGCGCGAGGACGAGGTGAGCGTTGACAGGATCGTGCAGTCGAATTTTCGGCATATGGATCAGGACTACGTGTCATTGATCATGCCGTTTGGGTTGGATGACATCCCCTGGACCATCGTTCTTTACGCACCCGAGAATGATTTTATCGGCGCAATCATCGACAATCGGAGGCAAAACACGGCCATCGCCGTGGCTGTGGTTCTGACAACCGCGTTGCTGGGTCTTGCCTTGGCAAACAGGATACATGAACCGGTCCGCGCCTTCGCGGTACGCTCATCATTGATTTCCCAGGGCGAGGTTGACCCCAATGAGCCCATGCCGAGGACATACAAAGAACTCGAACATGCCAACACGACACTGGTGAATGAAATCGCGCAGCGGCGAAAATCCGAACGGGAATACCGTCTGACATTCGAAAACGCATCGCGCGCTATGGCCCATATTGAGTGTGCCACCGGCAAGCTTCTGCGCGTGAACAAGAGCTTCTGCGAGTTGCTGGGCTTTGGCACGCAAGAGCTCGATGACGTGACATTTCAATCCCTGATGGATCCAAGCGAACGAGAAACAGTGGGGGAGTTTGAAAGCAAGATCTCGGGCACGTCCGCCTTTGGATTTGAAACGAAAGTCATCGACAAAAAGAACGCCCAGGTGTGGATCAGCTTCAACGGCGTTTTCGTCCAGCCGAGTGATCAGGGCAGCATGTATTTGGTTGCCACCATCGACGACATCACCCAAGCGCATGTGTCTGAGGAAAAGATCGAAACACTGAACCGCGAACTGGCGCGGTTTTCGCGGCATGAAATGCTGGATGAATTGGCGACGGGCTTGGCCCATGAACTCAACCAGCCATTGACGGCGATCACCCAGAACGTGGACGCCGCGCAGAGCACGATCAGGACCTCACCCGAAAACGTGGACGCCTTGCAAGAGGTGCTTGGCGCGATCGAGCAGCAGGCGCATCAGGCATCCGACATCATCAAAGCGCTCCGTGCGCTGGTTCGAAAAGACACCAATATGATGACCGCGTTTGAACTGCGGGAACTGCTCGATCAGGCCCGCAGGCTGGTAAGACCGGATGCACGGCAACATTCCGTCGAGATTATCAACACCAAAGGGCCAGAGTTGCACGTGCGCGCGATGCGGGTTCAAATTGCACAAGTTGTGGTCAACTTGTTGCGCAATGCAATCGAAGCCATCGCAGAAGACGGCAGCGCAAGGCGGATTGTGCGGATGAGTGCAGAAGAAAGCGGCGATTTCGTGCTGGTTTGCGTGGAAGACACCGGGCCGGGTATCAAAGATGGCGTTGAATTGTTTACACCTTTTGAAACCACCAAACGCGATGGCATGGGCATGGGACTGGTGATCAGCCGCTCCATTATCAAAGCAAACGGTGGTGAGATGTGGTATGACGGCAGCAAGACATCTGCGCGGTTCTGCTTTACCTTGACGTTGGAAAGACAACTATGAGCGAGTCAGATACACAAAGCCCTTGCGTGTTTCTCGTCGATGACGATGACAGCATCAGAGCGTCACTGTCCCGTGCTCTGAGCCTTCGAGGTTATGACGTCAAAACGTTTGGGTCCGCCTCAGAGTTTCTTGAGGTCGGCAAAGACGCATCCGGCTGCCTTCTGCTCGATTACGGCATGCCCGACATGAATGGGCTGGAGCTGCAAAAGCACCTCAAAAAGCTTGGCGCCAAAGTGCCCATAATTTTCATCACCGGCCACGGCGGTATTCCCGAATCCGTGGAAGCCATGAAAATGGGGGCGGTGGATTTCCTCGAAAAACCCTTCAAGCAATCCATCCTGATCGAACGCATCGACGCGGCCCTGGAAATCGACAAAAAACGTCGCAAAATCAATGAGCAATCCTCAGAAGCGATGACGCGGTTTCAGAGACTGACAGAGCGAGAGCGGGAAATCGCAACGATCCTGACCACAAAAACAGGTGAGAATTCGTCAAAAGAGATCGCGCGCCGACTTGGCATCAGCCCGCGCACCGTGGATCACCACCGCGCCCGTATTTTGGAGAAGATGCAGGTCGGGTCTGTCGCAGAGCTCGTGGAAACGGGTATTCGGGCAGGGCTCTTTTGATGTGAATAGAACACCGCGCGCCCGAAACAACGACACATCAACACTCAAGGCTTGATATCGAAGGGCTTAGAACGCCTGAGTGAGGGGAGCCGGTTGAGTATGTAACGCGGGTCCGTTGCACCCAGCGTCACATATATTGCGACGGTGGGAGGAATGTGCAGAGGCTTAAGTTAGGGAAGAAGGGCTGAAGC